>JAUYOW010000121.1 GCA_030697825.1 Gemmatimonadales bacterium
CCAGAGATTCGGGTTTCGTCCTTGGCTGGGTCGGCCTGGCACGCGCGTTTGAGCGCGCGAGGACATGGCAGTTCCCTGTCCCCGGCGTTCCGCGCGACAGCGTCCTCGCGCGCCTGGTGGCGGCGGCCGAGCGGGCGAACGAATTGGACTCCACCAACGCGGAAGTGTGGATCATGCGGGCCCGGGTCTCCGAAGCCCTCGACCCGACGAGCAGGGGGCCAGGCATCCGCTACCTCCGTCGCGCCCTTGCCATCGACTCCATGGACGCCGACGCCTGGCAGATCCTGGGCCTCTCGCTCGAGGAGTCGTTCGATCGTGCCGGCGCGCTCGCGGCCTTGAACCGAGCGGTCGCGGTCCAGCCCGGCCACACCGAGGCGCTGACTTTCCTTGCGCTGCACTACTTCTGGGCGCGGCAGTACGACACGGCCGCGGTGTGGGCGGACAGCGTCGTGGCCGTTGATCCCACCCTTGTCGTGGCGCGTTACGCGGCTGGCACGGTAGCTATTGAGCGTGGTCGCCGATCTGAAGCCGAGGCGCAGCTGCAGGCATGCAACCGCCTTGCCACCTCCGCCGACGTCCAGTGCCTTACAGGCCTGGCGCGGCTCGCCGCCCGCACCGGCGACCCGGCCGCGGCGAGAGACTATCTGGCGCAGGCCCTCGCCCGCACTGATTCGATCTCGCCCTCGGTGCACGGGGCCGTCTACCTGGCGTGCGCGTACGCCACGCTCGGTGATCCCGATCGCGCTCTGTCGTGGCTCACCCGCTACTCCCCGCGCCGCGACATGCACTTCCAGATGCACATGCGGTACGAGCCGGCCCTCGACGCCCTGCGCTCGGATCCACGGCTCCAGGCGCTACGCACGGAGACCAGATGAGCCGGCCCCGGTGCTGGTCACTCAGCGCCGCGCTGAGCTCCCTCATCACGTATCACCCATCACGTCATCACCCATCACCTATCACCTATCACGCTTCTTTTTCGTAGATTAGTCCCGTGCCACTGCATCCTGTCTACGGCCACGACGCCATCAAGGACCGCCTCACCGGCGCCATGACCGCCGGCCGCCTCCCGCCGGCACTGCTCCTCGTGGGCGCTCCGGGCGTCGGCAAGCAGCGCCTCGGCCTTTGGCTCGCTCAGGGCCTCGTGTGCGAGAAAGGGCCGGGCACGCCGTGCGGAGCATGCCATGGGTGCAAGCTCGCCGCGACGCTCACCCACCCGGACATACACTGGTTCTTCCCGATAGCGCGGCCCAAAGGCGACGAGTCGAAGCAGGTCGAGGAAGCCGAGGAGCAGCTCGGCGCGGCGATCGCCGCGCGACGCGAGCAGCCCCTATACGCTCCGCCCGACGGCATGGCGGGCCTTTTCCTGCCGCTGGTGCGCTCCCTGCACCGTCGCGTCCAGATGCGCCCGGCGATGGCTCGCCGCAAGGTCTTTCTCGTCGCCGAAGCGGAGAGGCTCGTGCCGCAGGCGTCGAGCCCCGAAGCGGCCAACGCGATGCTCAAGGTGCTCGAGGAGCCTCCCCCCGATACCTACTTCATCCTCACGACGTCCGAGCCCTCAGCACTGCTGCCCACCATCCGCTCGCGGCTGGTGCAGCTGCGCGTGAAGCGCCTGCGCGCCTCGGACGTGGCGCGGTTCCTGGCCGAAGTGCCTAACCCGCCGCTCTCGGCCGCGGAAGCGACGCGCCGTGCCGACGTCGCGGGCGGGTCCATAGGCGCCGCGCTCGCCCTCTCGGCCGAAGCTGAGGAATCGCGCGCCGCCGCGCGCCGACTGCTGGAGACGGCCGCGAAGGAGCCGGCGTCCCGCTACCGCTTCTCGCTCGCGGTAAGGCCATACGGCGGCCGCGGCGACTTCACCGAGACGCTGGACGCGGCCGCCGAGCTGCTGCGCGACGAGCTGGCCGAGAAGCTGCGCGATCCGGCCGCGTCGGCCGGCAACGACGCGTCGGCTACGGGTCTGCTCGCCTCCATCCGCGAGATCGAGAAGGCGCGCCGGCTCGCCCAAGGCAACGTGAACCCGCAGCTCATCGTGGTGGACCTGCTGAGAAGGCTCGCGGAGTGCCGCGCATGAAGAAGCCGAAGACGCGCCAGCGCTCCAGCGCGCCGGCGCGCGCGCCAGGCGATCTCTCGCACGTAGACGCGAAGGGGCGCGCTCGCATGGTGGACGTGGGCGACAAGGCCATCACCGAACGCCGAGCCGTCGCCGAAGGCCGCCTAGGCATGAGCAAAGAGGCGTTCGCGTTGGTGAAGGCGAACCGCATGGCCAAGGGGGACGTGCTGCGCGTCGCCGAGCTGGCGGGCATCGGCGGGGCCAAGCGCACCGCGGACCTGATCCCGCTCTGCCATCCGCTCACCCTCGATCACATCTCCGTCGAGGCAAGGCTCGACGCAAAGCTACCGGGCGTGCGGGTGCGCGCTGAGGTGCGCCTGAAGGGGAGAACGGGCGTCGAGATGGAAGCGCTCACGGCTTGCTCCGTGGCGCTTTTGACAGTCTATGACATGGTGAAGGCGGTGGATCGAGGAATGTCGATCGGAGAGGTGAGGCTCCTGCTGAAGTCGGGGGGAAGGTCGGGGAACTGGAAAAGAGGTTGAAGAAAACTAGTTCGGTATCCTGATCCCCTGCCCCACCCGGATCCTGCCCGCGGCCGACAATCCGTTCTCACGCAACAAGGCCTCCAGCGGGACGTGGAACTGCTCGGCGACGCCGGAGAGCGTTTCTCCCTGCCGGACGATGTGAACCCTCCGCGTCGTACTCTCCCGCGCGGTCGCGCGGGTGCCCGAGGCTGCCGCCGCGGGGCTCCTGCGAACCGTCGTAGGGCGCCGTGCGGCGGCGGCGGTCCGCCTCGCGGTCGCCGTCCCGCTGCGCCGGACTGCTGGGGTCACCGCCCTCCGACCACCCAACGACGTAGGGATGATCAGGCGCTGGCCCGGACGCAGCCGGCGGGCGCTCACCCCACGATTCGCGGTAGTGATGTCCGCCACGCTCACGCCGTAACGCCGCCCGATCCGCGATAGCGTCTCCCCGCGCGCCACGTAATGGATGAGCACCGTCACCCGCTCGCTGGCCGGCAGAACCGCGAGACGCGACGTCATCGAATCGGTCATCCCGATGGGAACCCGCACCCAGACCGTGCGGTCGGGAGGCGTAACGGACCGGTACAGTTGCGGGTTCATCTCTTCGATGGCATTCCGCGTCGTGCCCGCGAGCCGTGCCAGCACGTCTAGTCCGACCGAGAAGTGCACCTGGACCGAGTCGTACCGGAGCGGCTGCCAAGGTTCGATGCCCGTGAAGCCCCAGCGCACCGGCTCCTTGGCCAGCAGCGCGGCGGCGATGAGCTTCGGCACGTAGTCCCGCGTCTCTCGCCGCAGGAACGTGCCCTCGGCGAGTGCGAAGTACTGGTCGTCGCCGTTCAAGGCCCCGAAGTCGTGCCGGCGGAGGCCTCGCTGAATCTTCCCCGGTCCGCTGTTGTAGGCGGCCGCCGCGAGGTAGAGCGAGCCGAACCGGTGGTTCAGCTCGGTGAGGAAACGGATGGCGGCGTCGGTAGCCAGATACGGGTCGCGCCGCTCGTCCACCCAGGCGTCCACCGTCAGCCCATACCGCCGCCCCGTCTCCGGCATGAACTGCCACAGCCCGGTCGCGCCGACCCGGCTCCGCGCATTCTGGTTCATCCCGCTCTCGATCATGGCGAGATAGATCAGGTCCTGCGGTAGCCCACCCGCGGCCAGGCGGGTGCGGATCATCGAGTCGTAACGGCCGAGGCGTGCGAGATAGATCTCGAAATGGCGGCGCGCCCGGCCCGAGAAGTAACCCATGTAATACTGCACCCGCTCGTGCGACGTGTAAGAACCCACGTCTATGTCCCAGGTCGCGGACGCTGCTGCGGCCTCGGGACGCCCGAACAGGCTCGCCGCCTCCCGGTGCACGGCCTCCGGCGCGACCGCGACCCCACGCGTCAGGGAATCCCCCGTCATCTCCCGCAACGAGTCGAGGAACACGTCGTCGGGAAGCGTGTCGGTGTGGGTGGTCGAGGTTCGGGTGGTCGGTACGGGGTCGGCGGGTGATCGCGGCGACGTGGGGCGGGCCGCGGCGCTCTCGGGCGCACAGCATCGGCCTGCCGGAGGGTCCGCGTTCGCAGGCCGCACGGCGACGGGCGTCACCGGGGCCGGCGAGGCGGGCGCGCACGCCGCCATTCCAACCCAAAGAACCCACCCGAGCTTCCTCAGAACGCGCCTCTCCGATGGCTGATGGATCGAGCTACCCCCAGACGCCGCAATATGTTCGGCCCGCGTCGGCCGGGTCAAGGAGGCCCGCCAAAACGGCACGCGGCTCTGCCAGCGTCCCTCAGCCGCCCCGCTGTGCCAGTTCGCGGAATCGCTTGGCGAGGTCCTTCGTCACGTCACCCACCTGCCCGCACCCGATCTTACGCCCATCCATCTTGACGATGCCGACCACTTCCGCGGCGGTCCCGGTGAGGAACAACTCATCGGCGGTGTACAGGTCGTATCGCACGAGCCGCTCCTCGATCACTTCGTGGCCCGCCTCGCGCGCGAGCTCGATGACGGCGCCGCGCGTCACGCCTCGCAGGATGCCGTTGGAGCCCGGCGTCGTGCGCACGCGCCGCCCAGTCACGCAGAAGAGGTTCTGGCCGGTCGCCTCAGCCACCTCGCCGGAGGGCTCGAGCATCAGAGCCTCGTCGGCACCGGCGTTGTTCGCCTCGATCTTGGCCATGATGTGCGAGACGTAGTTGAGCGACTTGATCTGGGGAGCGAGCGCACTGGGGAGGTTCACCGGGATCGACGACGTGATCGCCGAAAGTCCGCGATCGTAGACCTCGACCGGCCACAGCGCGATCCTGTCGGCGATGCAGAATACCGTCGCGCGGGGGCACTTTCGGGGGTCGAATCCCAGGTCCCCGAACCCCCGCGTCACCACCAGCCGGATGTACGCGTCCGTGAGGCCGTTGACCCGCATGCAGTCTTCGACCATCGCGGTCATCTCGTCCTTCGACATCGGGATGTCGAGGACCAGCGCCTTGGCGGAGGCGTAGAGCCGGTCGACGTGCTGGCTCAGGCGGAATACTCGCCCGTTGTAGGCGCGTATCCCCTCGAAGACGCCGTCGCCGTAGAGCACGCCGTGGTCGAAGACCGAGATCTTCGCGTCTTCTTTCTCGTAGTACTTGCCGTCCAGCCAGATCTTGGGCACCGCGCTCTCAGGGTGGGAGACCGCGCAAAGATAGTGGGCTGCGCCCCGCCCACGGAAGATTCGGCTACCGCGGTTCACTCTGGAGGCGGAGGGTCTCCTCCAGGCGGCTGACGCGGTCCTGCAAGGCTCGCATGAAGAGGAAGATGAGCACCAGCGCCAACGCCATCACGATCTCCCACACCGTGTGGCGCAACAGTCCCTGGTAGTAGACGTGCCGCCCCGCGATGACGACGTTCGCCAGCAGTATGCCCGCCAGCACGAAGTGGAACAGGGGCACGTAGCGGGCGAGGTTCGCGTACGTCTGGGGCTTTGGCTCGGCCATGGCGCGGCTCCTGGGGTATGGTGAGGCGGTGAGGATAACGCCTGGCGCGGCTGCGCGCCAGATTGAAGCATGAGCACGCCTCGCAAGGCCCGCCAACAGCCCGACGTGCAGAAGCAGAGGCACGCTACCGCAGCCTCTTCGATCAGGTTCCCATCGGCATCTTCCCGCGGGCCTGGCGATGCTCGAAGCGGATTCGGCCGAGCCGGTAGCCCTTCACCGCCGAGCGGCTCGCCGAAATGGTCCGGGAGGTGTTGGACCGACAGTGACCCGGGTGGGCATCGAACCCACGACCTACGGATTAAAAGGCATCACGCGGGTCACGCACCAAACCGCGAGCCCGCGAATAACCGCGCAACTGCGCCGTTGCTCCCGAGGCGTCCGCG
>JAUYOW010000122.1 GCA_030697825.1 Gemmatimonadales bacterium
GTACGTCGTGCGCGTGACGATGGGGGACCGGCGCCTCCAGCAGCACATCGTCGTGCAGGACTGGCCGCCGGACCGTCTCGGGCGGCTGCGGTGAGCCCCGGTCGGCGCGGGTCCGCGGGCCCGCACCGACGCGCTAGTGTGGCGCCCTTGACCACGCCCGCGGCGAGCCGTACGCTATCCCTCCCACTTCCGCCGAAGACCTGATCGTTCCACGCGAGACGAGACCATGAAACGAAGTGTCAGCCTTTCCGTGAACGGCACGACCCGCACCGCCGAGGTCGAGCCGAGAGCGTTGCTCGCGCACGTCCTGCGCGACGACCTCAACCTCACCGGCACGAAAATCGGCTGCGACACGAGCCAGTGCGGCGCGTGCACCGTGCTCATCGACGGCCGGGCGGTGAAGAGCTGCACGATGCTCGCGGTGCAGGCGGAGGGCGCGCAGATCACGACCATCGAGGGCCTCGCGACGAACGGGAACCTGCACCCGCTCCAGAACGCGTTCTGGGAGAAGCATGGCCTCCAGTGCGGCTTCTGCACGCCGGGCGTGATCCTGACCGCCGTGGACCTGCTCGGCCAGAACCCCGACCCGAGCGAGGCGGAGATCCGTCACGCGATCGATGGGAACTACTGTCGCTGCACCGGCTACCAGAACATCGTCGCCGCCATCAAGGCTGCGGCGTCCACCCTGCGCGGGGCCGCTCCTGCCCGCGCGGCGTCCTGAGGAGGGCCCGCCATGCCAACGCTCTTCGGCTCCAGCATCAAGCGGCGTGAGGACCCCCGCCTCATCACCGGCCAAGCCACGTACACCGACGACGTCAAGCTCCCCGGCCTCACCTACGCCGCCATCCTCCGCAGCCCCTACGCGCACGCCAAGCTCAAGAAGGTAGACACCAGGGCCGCGAAGGCCGCGCCGGGAGTCCTCGCCGTCTACACCGGCGCCGACATCAAGGACCGGGTGGTTCCGGTGTTGTGCGCGTGGAACGTGCCGAACTGCGACCTCAAGACGCCGCCGCACCCGCTCCTGGCGCACGAGAAGGTGCGCTATGTGGGCGACGGAGTAGCGATGGTCGTCGCCGAATCGCGGGCCGCGGCGCGCGACGCGCTCGACCTCATCGAAGTGGACTACGAGCCGCTCCAGGCGGTGACCGACCCCGAGAAGGCGGCGCAGCCGGGCGCGCCGCAACTCCACGCCGAGGTGCCTAACAACATCGCGTTCACGTGGGTGGTGGCAGGCGGCAATGCGGACGAGGCGTTCGCGAAGGCGGAGGTGAAGGTCAAGCTGCGCATCGTGCAGAACCGGCTCCTCCCCACGGCCATGGAGCCGCGCGCCGCCGTGGCGAGCTACAACAACGGCACCGGCCAGCTGACCCTCTGGGCGACGAGCCAGAACCCACACATCCACCGCTTCCTAGCCTCGGTGATGCTGAAGCTCCCCGAGCACCGGGTGCGAGTGATCGCGCCCGAGGTGGGCGGCGGCTTCGGCAGCAAGATCCCGTGCTACGCGGACGAAGTGCTCTGCGGCCTCGCCTCGATGGACCTCAACCGTCCGGTGAAGTGGACCGAGGACCGGTCCGAGAACTACAAGGCGACCATCCACGGCCGCGACCACATCGAGTACGTGGAGATGTGCGGCACGCGGGACGGGAAGATCACCGGACTGAAGACGAAGGTGTACGCCGGACTCGGGGCATATGCTTCGACCGCGGCGCCCGGCGTGCCCACCATCCTGCACGGCTTGATGTACTCCGGCGCGTACACCATCCCCAACATCCACGGCACCGTGATCGGCGTGTACGCGACCGCGACGCCGGTGGACGCCTACCGCGGCGCGGGTCGGCCCGAGGCCACCTATCTCGTCGAGCGGCTGGTGGACACCTTCGCGCGCGAGATCGGCATGGACCCGGTCGAGCTGCGGCGGAAGAACTTCATCCCGAAGGACGCCTTCCCCTACACCACGGCGACGGGCGTCGCCTACGACTCGGGCAACTACCAGGGCACGCTAGACAAGGCGCTCGGCATGCTCGACTACCAGGCCTTCCGCGCCGAGCAGGAGAAGGCGCGCAAGCAGGGCCGGTACCTCGGCCTGGGCGTGTGCACCTACACCGAGATCTGCGGCCTCGGGCCATCGAACGTGGCGGGCGCGGTGGGATTCGGCGGCGGACTGTACGACTCGGCGCTGGTGCGCGTGTATCCCACCGGCATGGTGCGGGTCTACATCGGCACCAAGCCGCACGGCCAGGGCGAGGAGACGACGTTCGCGCAGATCGTGGCGGACGAGTTCGGCTACCCGGTCGAGAACGTGCAGATCGTGCACGGCGACACCGACAACACCCCGCAGGGCTGGGGCACCTACGGGAGCCGCACCACCGCGGTGGGCGGCATCGCGGTGACGCTCGCGGCGCGGCGGGTGAAGGAGAAGGCGAAGAAGATAGCCGCGCACCTGCTCGAGGCGAACGAGGCCGACCTGGAGTGGAAGGACGGCGCATTCGTGGTGAAAGGTTCGCCCGACAAGAAGAAGACCTTCGCCGAGGCGGCGTTGATGGCCAACGTCGCGTGGAACATGCCGGCGGGCGTGGAGCCCGGCCTCGAGGCGACGGCCTTCTTCGACCCCACGAATTTCGTGTTTCCGTTCGGAGCGCACCTCTGCACCGTGGAAGTGAACGCCGAGACCGGAGAGGTGAAGATCCTCCGCTACATCGCGGTGGACGACTGCGGGCCCCAGATCAATCCGATGATCGTCGAAGGCCAGGTGCACGGCGGCGTCATCCAGGGGATCGGCGAGGCGCTGCAGGAGATCGCGGTATACGACGACCAGGGCCAGCTCCTGACCGGCACGATGATGGACTACGCGGTGCCGAAGGCGAGCCAGATGCCGAAGATCGAGGTCGCCCACACCGTGACGCCGTCACCCGTCAACCCGCTCGGCGTGAAGGGGGTAGGCGAGACCGGCACCATAGCGTCCGTTGCCGCGGTAGTGAACGCGGTGGTGGACGCCCTCGCGCCGCTCGGAATCATTCATATGGACAAGCCGCTCACGCCCGCCCGGGTGTGGGCCGCGATCCAGCGGGCCAAGGGGAACGGAGGCAGCCGATGATCCCCCAGACCTTCGACTACGTGCGCGCCCGGAACATCGGGGACGCGCTGAAGGCGCTCGCGGCGAAGGACGGCGCCAAGGTGATCGCGGGAGGGCACAGCCTGATCCCGATCATGAGGTTCCGTCTCGCGCAGCCCTCCCTACTCGTGGACATCGGCCATCTGCCGGAGCTGCGCGGGATCGCGGAGGCGCGGCGCGGCGCGAAGATCGGCGCGGGTACGACCTACCGCGAGCTGCTGGAGTCGGCGCTCCTCACCGAGCGCTTCCCCATCATCGCCGAATGCACGTCGGGTATCGGAGACCTCCAGGTGCGCAACAAGGGAACGATCGGCGGAGGGCTCGCGCACGCGGACCCGGCAGCGGACATGCCGGCGGTGATGCTCACGCTGGACGCGCGATTCGTCTTGCGCTCGAAGCGCGGCAAGCGCACGGTGGCCGCGCGCGAGTTCTTCCAGGGCTCGTTCTCCACGGCCATGGCTGAGGACGAGCTGATGGTCGAGATCGTCCTGCCGCCGCCGCCGCGCAATGCGGGGATGGCGTACGTGAGCTTCGAGCAGGCGGCCTCCGGCTACGCGCTGGCGGGCGCGGCCGCGATCGTGAAGCGCTCGCGCGCGACGGTCGCCGAGTGCGCGCTCGCGATGACCGGCGTGTCGGACCGCGCCTACCTGGTGAAGGCCACGGAGCAGTTGGTGGGCACCAAGGGCGAGCCGGAGACCATCGAGAAGGTCGCCGCGCAGGCCGCGGACGGTGTCGAGGTGAACGGCGACATCCACGCGCCGGCGGATTATCGCCGGCACCTCGCGACCGTCGCGGCGCGACAGGCGCTGCAGAAGGCGCTGGTGCGGTCGAAGAAGTAGCCGTTGCAGCTCACCTTCGCCGGCTCCCCCGAGGTCGCGGCCCCGCGCGAGGTGTTGTGGGCGCGCCTCCTGGATCCGAGCGCCGTGGCCGCGTGCGCGCCCGGGGTCGAGTCGGTCGAGGCGCTCGACGAGGCCCACTACAAGGTGGTGTGCGCCTTCGGCGTCGGCGCGATCAAGGCGCGCTTCACGTTGCACGTCGAATTGGCGGACCTCGCGCCGCCGGAGGCCGCGAAGATGCGTGCCCACGGCACCGCACCTGGCTCGGTCGTGGACGTGCAGACGGGGATCCGGCTCGAATCGCTCGGGCCCATGCAAACCCGCCTCCACTGGACGGCTGAGGCCACGATCGGCGGCACCATCGCCAGTGTAGGGGCGCGCCTCTTCGAGGGAACCGCCCGCAAGATCATTAACCGGTTCTGGCAGGACTTCGCCGCGAAGGCTTCCGCGTCTATCCTTCCTGCATGAGCGGCCCACCTCCTTCCATTGACGCGCTCCAGGCCGCCTTCGCCGCGCATCGCTACGTCGCCGACCGCGACCTCGCCACCGCCGTCTACCTCTCGCTCGCCCTCGGCCGGCCCCTGTTGCTCGAAGGCGAGGCCGGCGTGGGGAAGACCGAGGTGGGCCGCACCCTCGCCGCCGTGCTCGGCGCAGAGCTGATCCGGCTCCAGTGCTACGAGGGGCTCGACGTCAACACCGCGGTATACGAGTGGGATTATCCGCGGCAGATGCTGGAGATCCGCCTGCTCGAGGCGCGCGGTGAGGCCAAGAGTGCCGCGACCCGCGACATCTTCAGCGAGGAGTTCCTGATCCGCAGGCCGCTCCTCAAGGCGCTGGCGAACTCCCACGCCGCACCGCCGGTGCTCTTGATCGACGAGATCGACCGCGCCGACGAGGAGTTCGAGGCGTACCTGCTCGAGGTGCTCGCCGATTTCGCCGTCACGGTGCCGGAGATAGGCACGATCAAGGCGGATAACCCGCCTCGCGTCATCATAACGAGCAACCGCACCCGCGAGGTGCACGATGCGCTCAAGCGTCGCTGCCTCTACCACTGGATCGACTACCCGACCGCCGAGCGAGAGCTGGCCATCCTCAGCCGCCGCATGCCGGACCTGCCGGCGACGCTGGCACGCGAAGTCGTGACCTTCGTGCAGCGTCTCCGCGCGACCGACCTCACCAAGGTGCCCGGCATCGCGGAGACCATCGACTGGGCCGCCGCGCTGGTCGCCCTCGGCGCGAAGACCCTCGATGCGGAGCAGATCGAGCGCACCCTGGGCGCGCTGCTCAAGTACCAGGAGGACGTGAGCGCGATGCGCGGGGGCGGGGGCGCTAGGAAGCTGCTCGACGAAGTGCGCGCGGGCGCATGAGCCCGTCGTCCGCGGCAGCCGGCGACCGCTCGGGGCACCCGGCACAGCAGGTCGACGGCGAAGCGCTCACCGCCAACGTCGTGCAGTTCGGCCGAGTGCTGCGGCGCGCCGGCCTCCAGGTGGACCCCGACCAGACCCGGAACTTCGCGCGCGCGCTCGCGCTACTGGGCGTGGGACGGCGCGGTGACGCAAAGGCCGCGGGGCGCGCCGTCTTCGTGCGCCGTCGGGACGACCGCGCCACCTACGACGCGGCATTCGATCTGTTCTGGCGCCGCAGCACCGTCGAAGGAGGTGTGTCCGATGCGCTGCCGAGGATCCGGCAGCAGGAGCGCAAGCATGGCGGGTTCGATCCCGGCGGGCCGGGCGTAAACGCCGCGGAGACCACCGACGTCGGGGACACGGTGGCCCCGAAGGCCGCGAGCGCGCTGGAGACGCTGCGTACCACGGACTTCGCGGAGATGACGACCGAGGAAGCGAACGACGCGGCCGCGATGCTCGCCGCACTCCCGCCGCGGCTCCCGCGGAGGCTGTCGCGGCGGAGCCGGCTGGACCGCACCGGCCGGCGCCTCGCCACGCGCGCGATGATCCGCCGGTCGCTGGGCAGCGGCGGCGAGACGCTCGACTTCCGCTTCTTCCGGCGCACCACGCGCCCGCGGCCGATCGTCCTGGTGTGCGACATCAGCGGCTCGATGGAGCGCTACAGCCGCTTCCTGCTCCGCTTCGCGCACGCGCTCCAGCGCGCCGGCGCACCTCTGGAAGTGTTCGTCTTCGGCACGCGGCTCACCCGCATCACGCGCGAGCTGCGCGGGCGCGATCCTGACGCCGCCCTGCGACGCGTGGCGTGGAAGGTGGTGGACTGGAGCGGCGGCACGCGGATCGGCGCCAGCCTGCGCGAGTTGAACCTTCGCTGGGTGAGGCGGACCATCAGGAGCGGCGCGATAGTACTGCTAGTATCCGATGGGTGGGAGCGCGACGATCCGGCGCTGCTCGCGCGCGAGATGGCGACGCTCCAGCGTTCCTGTCACCGGCTGATCTGGCTGGACCCGCTGGCGAGCCGCCCCGGGTTCGAGCCGGCGACGGAAGGGCTGCGCGCGGCGCTGCCGTTCGTGGACGACTTCGTGCCCTGCGCGAGCGTCGCGTCGCTCGAGGCGCTCGCGACGCGCCTGTCCGCCCTGCCGGCCTCGGCCGCCACCGAACGCACCGGGTACGCCGGCCGACCGGCATCCTGAGGAGATCCATGTCCGTTCCACGTTTCGGCCGCCGGTACGCGGCTGCCTTCATCCTGGTGGCCACGGCGTGCGCCCCCGTCGGAACGCCTCGTCTGGCACCGGTCGTCGGCGACTCGGCGCGGTTCGAGCAGTTCGTGGACCGGTACCTCGAGGGCCCGCGCGAGCGGCGAAGCGGGAATCGCGATGACACGAGGGACTTCCTGGCCGGTCTGGACACCGCGGCCGCTCCACGGGCGGCCGAGCGGGCAGCGGGCCAGCTCACCCTGCTGCGGGCAATGGACACGACCCGGCTCTCCGTCCCGCAGCGCATCGACTGGCTGCTGGTCGAGTCGTACCTCATGCGCACCATCGCGGACACGGTGCTGCACCAGGCCGAGCGCATCCCCGGCCGTTATCTCACCCTGGGCGACCTGTACTGGCGGGTCGCGGGGGACCGGCCCCCGACCCCGAGCGACTGGCGCGACATCCGCCGCGACCTGCTGCGCGCGCCGCTCGCGATGGATCTCGGCCGCCGGCAGCTGCGGGAGCCCCCGCCGCTCTGGGTGAGGCTCGCCGTCTCCACGGCGCGCAGCTACAGCGGATTCCTGGGCGGCGAGTTCGCCAACCGGGTGCGTTCCACCGCGCCGGACACGTTGCGCGAATCGCTCCTCGCCGCGGGCGAGCGGGCGCGCTCCGCGCTGGATGGGTACGCCGCCTTCCTCCAGGACACGTTGCGGCCGGGCGCCGAGGGCTCTTGGGGCTCGGGCCGCGAATACTACGACTGGGTCCTCGCGCACACCAACTTCCTGGGTTACGGCGCGGACTCGATGATCGCGCTGGGAAGGCGTCTTCACGCCGAGACGAAGAGCGCGCTCGACTCTCTCGCCGCGACCATCCGGCCCGGGACACCGTGGCGAGTCCTCGCGGACGAGATGCGCGAGCGGCACCCGGAGGCCGGTCACGTGACCGAGGCCTATCAGCGCGCTTCGCACCGGGTGCAAGGGCTCCTCATCCGCGACGACCTCGTGGCGATCCCGCCATGCGAGCAGCTCACTTTCGTGCCGACGCCGCCCCAGCTGCGCGAGACGTATGCGTGGGGCGGCTACGGCGGCATCACCGTTCGGGACAGTGTCATGGTGGGCCGGTTCTTCGTCACCGACGTCGTGCCTTCGATGACGCCGGAGCAGACGCGCGAGAAGCTGCGGACCCAGAACAACGGATGGATCAGCGTGATCGCGCTGCACGAGGGGTATCCCGGCCATCATCTCCAGACCACGTACGCGCGGCGGAACGCCAGGCGCCTCCGTCGCTCCGGGGGCAACAGCTACTACGGCGAGGGTTGGGCGCTCTACGCCGAGCACTGGATGGCGCGCGCGGGGTTGTTCGAGAACGACGACGCGCGGTTGGCGCAGCTCCAGATGCGGCTGTGGCGGACGGCGCGCGTCATCATCGACCCGTCACTGCACACCGGCACGATGACTTACGAGCAGGCAGTGCGGTTCTTCGTGGACGAGGTCGGGCTCGAGCGGAGCGCGGCCGAAGCGGAGGTGAACCGGTTCACCACCTGGCCGACCCAGGCGCCGAGTTACATCGTCGGGTGGCAGGAGATCTCGCGGCTCGAAGCGGAGATGCGGGCCGGGCTCGGCGCGCGGTTCTCCCCCAAGCGTTTCGTGGAGCAGGTGCTGGAGGCGGGGCCGCTGCCGCCGGCGCTGCTCCAGCGCGCGGTGCGGGAGGCGAACGGCCTGACGCGGTGAGGCGCTTGGCGGCGCCAGCGGCAAGGCCACGCGGGCGGTCGGGTTTGCGCGGCGTGTGGCGCGTGGCGACCTTGGGTCGTTGGGCCAACGCCAAGTGAGCCCAGTGCGTAAGGTTACGATGCGATTCGACTTCCGATTGCCGGCCGCCGTTGTCCTGCTGCTCGCCGCCGCCAGCGCGAAGCCGGAGCGTGCGGCGCGTCCCAAGGTGCCCGTCACCGTCGCGCCGGTCGCCGAGCGCGCGGTCCCCTATGAGATCACGGCCATCGGCTCGGTCACGCCGCTCCAGAGCGTGGCGGTACGGTCGCAGGTCACGGGGATCCTGGTGCGGGTCGGGTTCCGCGAAGGCCAGGACGTGCGGGCGGGGCAGCTCCTCTTCCAGCTCGACGCGCGGCCGTTCCAGGCCGCGCTCGACCAGGCGCAGGCAACGCTGGCGCGGGACCAGGCCCAGGCGGCGAACGCGCGCCGCCAGCTCGAGCGCGCGCAGGAGCTGGCGCAGTCGAACCTCACCTCGAGCGAGCAGCTCGACCAGGCCCGGACCAACGCCGAGGCGACGGCGGCGGGCGTCGCCGCGGACTCGGCGGCGGTGGAGACGGCGCGGCTCAACCTCGACTACACCCAGATCCGCGCGCGCATCAGCGGCCGCACCGGCGGCCTGTACGTGCACGAGGGCAACCTCGTCCGCACCACCGACGGCAACCCGCTGGTGGTCATCAACCAGATCCGGCCCATCGCGGTCACCTTCGCCGTGCCCGAGCGCTACCTCGAGGACATCCGGCGCTTCAGCGCCAACCGCCGTTTGCAGGTCGCCGCCCGCGCCCAGGACTCCTCGGGCGTCGGCGCGCTGGGCGAGCTGAGCTTCGTGGACAACCGCGTGGACACCACCACGGGCACGGTCCAGCTGCGGGCCACCTTCCCGAACGACGACTCCCGCCTCTGGCCGGGGGCCTTCCTCGCCGTGCACCTGGTGCTCGACGTCGAGCCGAGCGCCCTCACCGTGCCCTCGCAGGCGGTGATGACCAGCCAGCGGGGCACCTACGTCTACGTCGTCCAGCCGGACCGCAAGGTGCGCATGCAGGACGTCACCCTCGGCCGCTCGGTCAACGACTACGTGGTGGTGGCGAGCGGGCTCTCCGCCGGCGACCTGGTGGTGACGGACGGACAGCTGCGCCTCACGCCCGGCGCGTCAGTGGAGGTGAAGACGGGCAGCGGCGGCGGCGCCCCGCCGCAACCCAGGACGGCGATGCCGTGAGCATCTCCGCCCTCTTCATCCGGCGGCCGGTCATGACCACGCTGGTCATGAGCGGCATCCTCATCTTCGGCGTCATGGCCTACCGCCAGCTGCCGGTGAGCGACCTGCCGAACGTGGACTTCCCGACCATCACGGTGAGCGCGAACCTCTCGGGCGCGAGCCCGGAGACCATGGCGTCCGCGGTGGCGACGCCGCTCGAGAAGCAGCTCAGCACCATCGCGGGCGTGGACCAGATGGTGTCGAGCAGCTCGCAGGGCAGCACCAACATCACCCTGACCTTCAACCTGAGCCGGGACATCGACGCGGCGGCGCAGGACGTGCAGGCCGCGCTCTCCAGGACCCAGCGGTCCTTGCCCAGAGACGTGCTGCCGCCGTCGTTCCAGAAGATCAATCCCGCCGACCAGCCCATCCTCTATCTCGCGCTGCGTTCGACCACGCTCCCTCTCACCACGCTGAACGAATTCGCCGAGGGCTTCCTCGCGCAGCGCTTCTCGATGATCCCGGGCGTGGCTCAGGTCAACATCTTCGGCAGCCAGAAGTACGCCGTTCGCATCCGGCTCGACCCGCAGGCCATGGCGGCGCGCGGCATCGGGATAGACGAGGTCGCCGCCGCGGTGGGCAACGCCAACGTGAGCCTGCCTAACGGAGTGTTGTGGGGAGCGCACCGCGTCTTCACCGTGCAGGCCAACGGCGAGCTGGCCACGGCCCGCGAGTTCCGGCCCATCGTCGTCGCGTACCGGAACGGCTCGCCGATCCGGCTCGAGGACCTGGGCCAGGTGGTGGACAGCGTGCAGAACGACAAGTCCGCCAGCTGGTTCAGCGGCACGCGGGCGATCATGCTCGCCATCTCGAAGCAGCCCGGAACGAACACCGTCGCGGTGGCCGACGCCGTCCACGCCCTGCTGGAGCGACTCACCCCACAGCTGCCCGCCGGGGTGGACATCCGCACCCTGTCCGACCGCTCGCAGTCCATCCGCGCGTCGGTGCACGACGTCAAGATCACGATGATGGTGACGCTGGTGCTGGTGATCCTCGTGATCTTCCTGTTCCTGCGGAACGTCTCGGCCACCGTGATCCCCAGCCTGGCCCTCCCCATGTCCATCGTGGGCACCTTCGCCGTGATGTTCCTGCTGGGCTACAGCCTGGACAACCTGTCGTTGATGGCGCTCACCCTCAGCGTGGGCTTCGTGGTGGACGACGCCATCGTGATGCTGGAGAACATCGTCCGGCACATGGAGATGGGAAAACCCCGCATGCAGGCGGCCCTGGAGGGCGCCAAGGAGATCGGCTTCACCATCGTCTCCATGACGCTGTCCCTCACCGCGGTATTCATCCCGCTGCTGTTCATGGGCGGGATCGTCGGGCGGCTGTTCCGCGAGTTCGCGGTCACCATCGGGGTGGCCATCCTGGTGTCGGGTTTCGTCTCGCTCACCCTCACTCCGATGATGTGCAGCCGGTTCCTCAAGCCCCCGCGCGAGCAGCACCACGGCCAGCTCTTCGCCGCCACCGAGCGGGTCTACCAACGGACCCTGGGCTTCTACCAGCGCACGCTCGGCTGGGTCATGGAGCACCGGCGGGTGGCGCTCGCGTTCTCCGCGGCGATCCTGGCGGGAACCGTCTGGCTGTTCGTCGCGGTGCCGAAGGGGTTCATCCCGTCCGAGGACACCGGGAACATCTCCGGCAGCACCGAGATGGCCGAGGGCACGTCGTTCGCGGACATGGTGCGGCACCAGCAGCAGATCGCCGACATCCTGCGCGCCGACTCGAACGTGGTGGACTTCATGTCGTCGGTGGGCGGCGGCAACAACGGGCGCCTGCAGATCCGGCTCAAGCCCCGCTCTGAGCGCGACCTCGACGCGGACGGCGTGATCCGAGTGCTCCAGCGCAAGCTCGCCGTGGTGCCGGGCATCCAGGTCTTCCTCTCGAACCCGCCTCCGATCCGCGTCGGCGGGCGCGTCTCGAAGAGCCTCTATCAGTTCGTGCTTCAGAGCCCGGACATCGACGGCCTCTACGAGGGGGCGGCGCTGCTCGAACGCCGGATGCGGGACCTGTCCATCCTTCAGGATGTGACCAGCGACCTCCAGATCAGGAACCCGCAGGTGAGAGTGGAGATCGACCGCGACCGTGCCTCCTCGCTCGGACTCACCGTGGCGCAGATCGAGAGCGCCCTCTACGACGCGTACGGCACGCGCCAGGTCTCGACCATCCTTACGCCGGACAACCAGTACGCCGTCATCATGGAGCTCCTGCCCCAGTACCAGCGCGACTATTCGGCGATCAACCTGCTCTACGTACGGTCGCGGACCGGCGCGCTGGTCCCGGTGGGCGCGGTGGCCAGCCTCAAGCCGGCGGTCGGCCCGCTGAGTGTCAACCACTCGGGGCAGCTCCCGTCCATCACGCTGTCGTTCAACCTCCGGCCCGGCGTCTCCATCGGCCAGGCGGTGGATGCGGTGCAGAGCCTGGCGGGCCAGACCCTGCCCTCCTCGATCACGACCGCATTCGGCGGCACGGCACAGGCGTTCCAGGCCAGCCAGAGCGGGCTCAACCTGCTCCTGCTGCTCGCGGTGCTGGTCATCTACCTGGTGCTCGGCGTCCTGTACGAGAGCTTCATCCACCCGCTGACGATCCTCTCCGGCCTGCCGTTCGCGGGCTTCGGTGCGCTGCTCACGCTGCTCATCTTCAAGACCGAGCTCAGCGTCTACGCGTTCGTGGGGGTGATCATGCTGGTGGGGCTGGTGAAGAAGAACGCGATCATGATGATCGACTTCGCGGTCGAGGCCGAGCGGAGCGAAGGGAAGAGCGCGCGCGACGCGATCGTCGAGGCGTGCAGCATCCGTTTCCGGCCGATCATGATGACGACGATGGCGGCGCTGATGGGCACGCTGCCCATCGCCCTGGGGTGGGGCGCGGGCGCCGAGTCGCGGCGGCCGCTAGGGCTCGCGGTGGTGGGCGGGCTCGCCGTCTCGCAGATCATCACGCTGTACGTGACGCCGGTCTTCTACACCTACCTGGATGGGCTCCAGTCGCGCTTCAAGCGGCGCGCCAGGACCCCCGTGCTCGCGGAAGCGCCGACCGCCCAGGCCGCCGACTAGACTAGCCCGCACCGCTCGCGCCGCGCGCCACGCTTACGGCTGGCGCGCCGCCACCGCGAGGGGCATTATGGAGCCCGTTCCCCCGCGATCACACCTGATCCGCAGCGAGGTCCACGCGATGAATATCCGCGCCCTGCTCCCGTTCCTCCTGGTCTCCACGCTCACCGCCGGCGTCCTGCGCGCGCAGGACGACGTCGCCCGTCTCGTCACCGCGCTGCTCGGGCCCACTCCGATGCTGGAAGACCTGGGAGCGCTGACCGACGGTATCGGCGGCCGGGCGACCGGCTCCGAGGCGAACCTCGCGGCGGTGGACTGGGCACTGGCCCGGTTCCGCGCGGCCGGCGTGGACGCGCGCCGCGAGGCGTTCCAGATGCCCGCGCTCTGGCACGAGCGCTCGGCTTCGGTAGTGGTGCGCGGGGCGGCCCGCGCGTTCTCGCCGCGAGTCGCGGCGATGCCCTTCTCCGCGGCGACCCCGGCGGGCGGCCTCACCGCGCCGCTGGTGGACGGCGGTCGCGGCACCGAAGCCGATTTCGCCCGGCTGGGCGCGCGGGCGCGCGGCGCGTGGGTGATCGTCGAGACGGAAGAGCTGACCGACATCCCCGGCCTGTTCCGCGAATACGCCGAGGCGACCCTGATCGAGCAACGCGCGTTCGCGGCCGGAGTAGCGGGAGTGGTCTACGAGGGCTCCCGCCCCAACGACCTGCTCTACCGGCACAACGCCTCCCTCGGACCCGCCAACACGCGCCCGCTGATGGTCATGGAGCGGGACGGCGCGTCGCGAATCCTCCGGTTGCTGCGCGCCGGCCAGGCGCTCACCCTCACCGCCCAGGTCGAAATCCAGGCCGGAGGGCAGTACGAGAGCTACAACGTGGTCGCCGAGATCCGCGGCGCGACGCGGCCCAACGAGATCGTGGTGATCGGCGCGCACCTCGATTCGTGGGACCTGGGGGATGGCGCGCTCGACAACGGGTGCAACGTCTCGCTCGTGATCGACATCGCCCGCCAGGTCCGCCGCCTCGGCTTGAGGCCGGCGCGGACCATCCGCTTCGTCCTTTTCAACGGCGAGGAACAGGGGCTCGTCGGCTCGTGGAAGTACACCGTGAGCCACCTCGACGAGATGGACCGCACGGTGCTCGCCGGCTCATTGGACATCGGCACGGGGCGGATCACCGGCTTCTTCACCGGCGGCCGGCCCGAGGTAGCGGCGGCTGTGACACGCGCGCTCGAGCCGGTCCGCGGTCTCGGGCCCTTCGAGCAGGTGGACGTTCCGATCGTCGGCACCGACAACTTCGACTTCATGATGCAGGGCGTGGCGAACATCGTGGGGAACCAGGAGTCGGCCAACTACGGGCCGAACTACCACGCCCGGTCGGACACCTTCGACAAGGTGAACGCGCAGCAGCTCCGGCTGAACGCGGCGATCGCCGCGGCGGTCATCTACTCCTTCGCGAACTCCGACGTGACGTTCCCGCGGCAGACGCGGGCGGAGCTCGAGCAGCTGGTGCGCTCGACCGACCTCGCGGACCAGATGCGGTCGTTCGGAATCCTTCAGGCTTGGGAAAGCGGGGCGCGCGGAAGGGCGCGGAACTAGGCCCGCGGCGTCCCGAATCGGGCCCGCAGCGTCATCAGGCCGTGGCGGCGCTGACCTCCGGCATCGCGGTGGTCTCGAGGTATGCCAGGTGGTCGTGGGTGAGGGCGTCATCGGGTAGCAGCCGGTACATCGGTCCCAGGTCGTTCCGGATCCGCGCGCGGTAGAACTCCGGCAGGCGGTCGGTCTCCCCGTTCATGTAGCGGATCACCGACGGATCGGTGTCGAGCAGGCGCCGGATCATCGTGTGATAGCGCAACCGGCCGAACCCCTCCGAGGAGACCGCCCGCACCAGGTTCATCCACCGCGGGATCGTAGCCCGCGTCGCGGCGAACCGCCGCGCGATGGTGCGCCAGGTGAACGAGTGACGAGTCACGTCCACCACGTGATCGTAGAACTCCCGCCACTCGTAGTGCTTCGGGCGGACGTTCATCGCCTGGCAGTTGTTGAGGAGGTGGAAGGGGAACGGCAGCACGCGCCCCTCCCGCTGGTACTCGAGGTTCAGCGGCGCCGCCCGGCCAAACGCCGTGAGCAGCGAGTAGGCGGGGAACGCCCCTGGCGTGAGATCCAGGAACCGCTTGGTCAACTCGAACGGCTCGGGACCGTGGTCGGAGTCCATACCGAACACGAAGTTGGTCTGCACGTAAGGCACATGGCGGAGGACCGTGTTCACGTGCTCGGAGATCTGCCGGACCTTGTCGAGGCCGGTGAGCCGCGTCCTCGACTTGTTGCCGAGGTCGAACCATGACTCGATCCCGGGCAGCAGGGCGCGGAAGCCGTTGTGCTTGAGCCGGACCAGGTGGGGCTCCGACAGGATGGACAGGCTGGTCTCGGCGATGTGGCGCATCCTGCCCGGCGGGACCTCGGCCTCGATTGCGTCCATGTACCGTTCGAACTTGATACCGAAGTTGGGGTCGTGCCACCCGATGATCGGCTTCTTGACCTTGCTCAACACGAAGCGCAGATCCTCGCGGAGCCGATCGAAGCTGAGCGGCTGATAGTCCACCGTCGAGTCGATGCAGAAGCTGCAGGTGTACGGGCACCCCAGGCTTCCTATCATCGGCACGATCTTGATGGTCGGCGCCTTCGCGAGCGTCGCCTCGACGAACTTCCACCGCTCCGCGAGCGTCGGGAACTCCATTGGCTGCCGGGCTGCCGAGAGGCAGCGGCCGAGCGGGCGGTTCGGCGCGCACTCGCGTACCACTTCCTCCACCACCGTCCGGTCGGTGAAGCCCAGGACGTAGTCGAAATGGCGGGCGGCGTCTTCCGGGTAGCAGCGGGCGTGGGGCCCGCCCATGACCGTTACGGCACCCCTCTGCCGGAACAGGTTACTGAGCGCGTAGGCGAGCTGCGCCGCCTGCGTGAAGGCGCCGATGAAGAGCAGGTCCACGTCCGGCGGCAGCTCCGCGAGCAGATCCTCAAACCCCGTATAGCAGACGTAGGTGACGCGGTGCCCCTCCTGCTCGCACCACACCCCGAGCACCTGCGGCATGATGCTGGCAAGGTTGGCATGCATCACGCGCGCATACAGCGCGCGGGTGGGGTTCTTGGTTACGAGGTCGAGAATGCCAATGTGGAGCCGGCGCATCGAAGTCCTCCCTGTGGTCTCGTGATCGGGGAGGGCGCCGGAAAGCGGGCGACAGCTCGATGGCGAGGCGGTCTGGGCTACGAGTTGTGGGTTCGAAGTAAGAATCGGCGCCAAGCGGCCGGACCGCAAGTCGCGCCCCGCGGCCATCGGGGAAGACCTGATGGCCGGCGGCCCTCCGGACCCTTACCCGCCGCCCGACTGAAGCAGCACCCCGTTGCCGGACGGGTCGCGCAGGAGCAGGCCGAGCGCCGTCTCCTCCGGCGTCACGCCCGCCTCGCGGACGCGCGCCAGCACTGGTTCGAGCGCCTGCGCGTCCGGCAATCGGACGGCGAACGCGCGCAGGCCGAGCGAGCCGGGCGAGGGTGGCGGCGCGCCGAGACTCGTCCAGGTGTTGGCGGCGACGTGATGGTGGTAACCGCCGGCGGAAAGGAACGACGCGGAGGCGCCGTAACGGGTCGTGAGGCCGAAACCCAGCACGTCGCGATAGAAGTGTTCGGCCGCGGAGATCTCCGCGACACGCAGGTGGACGTGGCCGATCACCGTGCCCTTCGGCAGCCCCGTCCATGGCGCGTCGCGTCCCTCGAGCTCCAGGAGGAGACCGTCGAGATCGAGCGGGTCGGTGACCATCCGCACCTCCGCCGCGTCGTACCGCCATTCGGCGCGCGGGCGGTCGCGGTAGATCTCGATGCCGTTGCCCTCCGGGTCGGCGAGGTAGAGCGCCTCGCTCACCAGATGGTCGGAGGCGCCGTGCAGCGGGACGCGGGACTCGGCGAGATGGCGCAGCGCCTGCGCGAGAGCGAGGCGCGACGGCACCAGGATAGCCATGTGGAAGAGGCCCGTGGTTCCGCGCGCCGGCCGAGCCTTGGCATCCTCGGTCAGGACCAGCAGGTCGGCAGCGCCGGCGCCGAGCCGAACGGTGTTGCTCTCACGCTGGTGGACGCGGAATCCGAGGCTGTGCTCGTAGAAGGCGAGCGCGCGATCGAGGCTCGAGATGGTCAACACGACCGGGCCGACGGTCGTGCCGGGATGGATGGATTGGCGCATGCGGAACAAGATGGCCCCCGGGACCGGGTGGCGCCATCCGGCCTGAAACGACACCGAGGGGCGGGCCCGCGGCCTGGAGCGCCACGTCCAACAATTCAACCGTCTTTCCGTATATAGCAGGACAGGTCGTTCGTGACTTTCGCCCGGTGACGTTCATGCTTGGTCCGCGTTGGTTCCGGTTCGTTATCATCGCCGTCGCGCTCTGGCTCGCGCCGGCCCCGGCCGCCGCCCAGGCGGGGTCGGGCACTGATATCATCACCGGCGTCGTGACGGGGGAGGACGGTCGCCCGATCACTGACGCCACGGTCGAGGCATACTCGCTCGAGACGCAGGTGACACGCCGGGCGCAGACCGACACCCGCGGCCGCTTCACGATCCTCTTCCCCGACGGCGGCGGACAGTACCGGATGACGGGACGCGTCATAGGCATGGCGCCGCGCATCGAGCTTCTGCAACGCCACGCCGACGAGGACCGTCTGGTCTGGAACGTCCGGTTGACGGGCAGCGCGGTCACGCTCGATCCCATCACGGTGCGCGCCGGTCCGCAGATCGTGCGCGCGCCCGACGGGCCGACGCCGGGCTCGACCGAACGCGCGTTCAACGGGGACCAGCTCGCCCGGCTCCCGACGGATGCCACCGATCTCGCGCTGCTGGCCTCGCTGGTTCCCGGGGTGGTGCCCATCTCGGCCACCGACTCGAGCGCGACCGCCTTCTCCGTAGCGGGGCTCGGCCCGGACGCCAACGCGCTGACCCTCGACGGTCTCCTTTTCGGCACCTCGTCCATACCGCAGGAAGGCCTGCGCCAGACCCGCGTCGTCACCAGCACCTACGACGTCTCGCGCGGCCAGTTTTCGGGAGGGTTGATAGCTTCGACCACCCGAAGCGGCAGCAACGTCGTGCAGGGCTCGTCGCAGTACCAGCTGCGCGACGACGACCTCGCCGTGACCGACGACAGCTCCGCGTTCGCGCAGGGCTTCAGCCAGCACGTCATCAGCGGCGGGGTCGGCGGGCCGATCGTGCGGGACCGACTTTTCCTGTTCGGCTCGTTCCAGGCCCGGCTCCGCTCCGATCCCCAGCAGACGCTGCTCTCCGCCAACCGCGCCGACTACCCGCGCCTCGGCGTGCATCCCGATTCGGTGACGCGGTTCCTGTCCCTCGTGAACGGCCTCGGCGTGCCGACCGCCAGCGTGCCCGGCGGCGACACGCGCTCCAACGACAACCTTTCGGCGCTCGCGCGGCTCGACTACGTGCTGTCGAACTCGCACACCCTGACCTTGCGAGGCGACTGGAGCGGCACCAGCCAGGACCCGACGCGCCTCGGTACTCTCACCCTGCCGCAGACCGGCGGCCTGCTCTCGACCGGCGGCGGCGGCGCGATGCTGACCCTGACGTCACGCTTCGGGGCGACGCTGCTCAACGAGGCTCGCGCCTACCTCCATGCCTCGCGGAACGACGGCGATCCCTTCACCCAGCTGCCGGCTGGGCGGGTGCAAGTGGCCTCCGACCTGCCGGACAGCACGCGAGGCGTCTCGACGCTCGTCTTCGGAGGCAACTCAGGCCTGCCCACGCGCTCCCGCTCGACGAGCTTCGAAGCGTCGAACGAGTTGTCGCTGCTGCCGGGCTCGGGCGGCCACCGATTCAAGATCGGCGGCTCGTTCACCGCCGAGCGCGCCCACAACGTGGTGGGCAACAACCGGCTCGGCACCTTCACGTACAATTCGCTCGCGGACCTCGAGGCGGGCCGGCCGGCGTCGTTCCGCCGCACCATCGGAGCGACCGAGCGAAGGTCGGACAACTATCGCTGGGGACTCTACGCCGGCGACGTCTGGATCGTCAGGCGCCCGTTCCAGCTCACCTACGGCTTGCGCCTCGAGGGATCGGCCTTCGGGAATCCGCCGGAGTACAACCCCGCGGTAGACTCGGCGTTCGGCCGGCGCACGGACCGGCTCCCCACGGAGTGGCGCCTGAGCCCCCGCGCCGGTTTCACGTGGACCCTGGGTGGCACGGCCTTCCAACCGGGCGCCGGTTTCCAGCCGGGCCGCATCCCGACGCCGCCAACTCTGGTGATCCGCGGCGGGATCGGCGAGTTCCGAAGCCAGCCGCCGAGCGGCTTGGTGGCGCTGGCGCGCAGTGCCACGGGGCTCGCGCTCTCGTCCGCCGAGGTGGTGTGCACCGGCCTGGGAGTGCCCGTGCCCACGTGGAACCAGTACTGGGCGGATCCGGGCACGATCCCCGACGAGTGCGCCGCGTCGGGCCCGCCGGCGACGGGAGGGTTCCAGCCGGCGCGTACAGTGACGCTCTTCGCTGACGGCTTCGAGGCGTCGCGCGCCTGGCGCGGGTCGCTCGGCGTGGAGAAGCGGCTCACCCAGCTCTTCCGCCTCACGATCGAGGGGAGCTTCTCGCGCGGGGTGCGCCAGAGCGGCTTCCGCGACCTCAACCTGGTGAGCGCGCCCCGGTTCACTATCGCGTCGGAGGGGGACCGCCCCGTCTACGTGGCGCCCGGCGACATCACGGCGACCACGGGCGCGCCGCGGTTCAATGCGTCGCGCGCCGACTCGGCGTTCGGCCAGGTGCTCGAAGCGCAGTCGAACCTGCGCTCGCGCTCGGAGCAGTTCACCGTCGGCATCGGAGGGTTGGTCTTCCGGCGCGGCATCCAGATGCAGACCTCGTACACCTGGCAGCGCACCCAGGACCAGGCCACCGGGGCGCGGGGCGGCAGCACCGCGGGCGATCCGAGGGTGGTGGAATGGGCGCGCAGCGACTTCGAGCGGCGGCACAGCTTCCTCGCGACGCTGACCTATCCCTTCTCGCAGTCGCTCGAGATCACATCCATCGGGCGGCTCACCTCGGGCTCACCCTATACGCCTACCGTGGGCGGTGACGTGAACGGCGACGGCTCGCGCAACGATCGCGCGTTCGTATTCGTGCCCGGCGGAGCCACGCCGGAGGCCGCGGGGATACAGCGCCTCCTGGCGCAGAGCTCGTCCCAGGTGAGGGAGTGCCTCCAGAGCCAGATCGCCAGCGTCGCCGCGCGCAATTCATGCACCGGGCCATGGCAGTACACGCTCGACTTCCAACTGAACTGGCGGCCGGCCTCCTTCGGGCTGAACCGCCGGCTGACGGTGTCGGTGGTGACGGTGAACTTCCCGCGCGGGCTCGACGAGTTGCTCCACGGCGGAGCGGACGGCGCGAAGGGGTGGGGTCTCGCGACGCGGCCGGACAACACGCTGCTGTACGTGAACAGCTTCGACCAGGCTACGCAGCGGTATGCGTACGATGTGAACGAACGCTTCGGCGCCACGGCCGGCTCGGCCACGGCGTTCCGGCCGCCGTTCCAGATCGGCGTCCAGGTGCGGATGACCATAGGGCCGGACCGCATGCGGCAGGCGCTGGACGCCATGCGCGCGGCGGGTCGTCGCGGCGCGGCCGTCGGTGCGGGCGCTCCTGGCGGCCAGACTGGATTCCGCGGACCCGTCTTCTCATCGGCGGAGGCGCTCGCGCGGATCGAGTCGGCGCTGCCCAATCCGGCCGGCGCCGTCCTCGACCTCAAGGACTCGCTAGGGCTCGACTCGGCTCAGATCGTTCTCCTGATGCCGCTGCGCGATTCGCTCGCCGCGCGGAACACCCGGCGGCTCGACTCTCTCAGGGCGGCGGTCGGCACGGGCAACAATCCGGACTTCGTGCGGCTCATGCCGATCCTGCGCCCGCTCTTCGAGGCCGGTCGCAACGAGGTCGCGCAGGCCACAGTAGCGGTGCGCGCTATCCTGACCGCCGAGCAATGGGCGAAGCTTCCTGAGTCGGTACGGAACTTCCAATTGGGGCCGCGCCCGGGGCAGATCCAGGAGCGACGCCCTGGGGCCGAGGAACGGCGGCGGCCGTAGCCGCGCGCCTGGGCGCGGTCGGCTGCATCAGCTCTCCCTCCCACGTCTCACACCCCCAACCCTTCCGCGAGAACTTCGTCAGCGTGCCGGCCCGCTGGCCATCTGAGCGCCACCTCACCACGCGGCAAAGGCGACCGATGCACTCCCGTTATGGCGCCGGCGCCTCGTTGCCTCACGCGATCGCAGGGAGCTAGATTGGCCCGTTCCCACGACCTTGCGAAGGCGCCCTCCTCATGATCCGAACGCCACGAGTCCTGCTCACGTCCGTGTGCCGTCCCCTGGGTGTCCGCCACGGCGATTCCCCGAGCGTAGGGTACGAGTTGCTCCACGAACAGGTGACCCGCGCCCAGGGGTTGTTCAGCCCCCGTTCCCACCACATCCAGTTCTCGCTGGAGTACATCGCCGAGAACCTCGAGGCCCCCACCGGAGTGCTCCAGTACCCATCTCGGAGGGAGCTCATCCGCGAGCTCAGGCGCGGGTACGAGGTCGTGGGCGTGTCGTTCGTCCTGGCGACCTACCACCGCATGAAGGAGGTCGTGGCTCTGGTCCGGGAATACTCGCCGCGGTCGAAGATCGTGCTGGGCGGGTACGGGACCGTGGCGCCTGACGAGATGCTCCTCCCCTACGGCGACCACATCTGCCGCGAGGAGGGGGTCGGCTTCATGCGGCGCCTCCTGGGCGAACCCGAGATCCGGATGCCGTACCGCCACCCCTTGATCATCAACCCCCTGCGGGTGTTCGGGAAGCAGGTCTCCCGAACCGGGATCGTATTCGCTGGCTTGGGATGTCCCAACGGGTGCGACTTCTGCTGCACCTCTTATTTTTTCAAGCGCAAGCACATCCGGCTGCTCCCCACCGGGGCCGACATCTACCACGTCGTCGAACGCTACCTCGAAGTCGATCCC
>JAUYOW010000123.1 GCA_030697825.1 Gemmatimonadales bacterium
AGCAGTTCGCCGCCGCGGCGATGGGCCGCTTCGGCTCAGGCTGGGCGTGGCTGGTGGCAGATGGCGGCCGCCTTTCAATAGTGAGCACGCCTAACCAGGACAACCCGGTCATGGATGGGAAGAAGGCGATCCTCGGCCTGGATGTCTGGGAGCACGCGTACTACTTGAAATATCAGAACCGCCGGGCCGACTACATCGGGGCATGGTGGAACGTGGTGAGTTGGGATCAGGTGGCGAAGAACCTGGAGGGGTAGTTACGAAAAGGCCGCGGCATCTTCACGTCCTTGCGTCTTCGAACTAGCTTTTCCGGCTTGCCCTGGTGGTGAAACTGGTAGACACGCCATCTTGAGGGGGTGGTGCCGTAAGGCGTCTCGGTTCGAATCCGAGCCAGGGCATGTGGCATCGCCGGCGTAGCTCAATGGTAGAGCACCGCATTCGTAATGCGGGGGTTGCGGGTTCGAGTCCCATCGCCGGCTCTTCTCGTCTTTACGTCTTTCCCCTTCTTGGCCCGCACCTTCTCGTCTATATAGGCAGGCGTCAGGAGCACCCTGCCCACTTCACACTGTCCACCGCTGCAACTCTGCAACTCTGCAACTCTGCAACTCTTACTGTGCCCTTCTCACTTCCACCTGCACCGTCGTCCACGCCTCCACATCAGCCTCCCCCCTCTTCGCGCCGCGATACCGCGCTTCCCGCACCGCGGCGAGCCCCAACGCCGTCACCGTGTCGGCCGACGAAGGCGTCCTCACGCGCGTGTCCGAGACGCGACCGCCCTTGGTCACGCGCACGAAGTAGGATGGTGGCGTGGGCGACCGACCGCGTCTCGGCGTGAACGACACCGTGACGGTGTCCACGGCCGCGGGCGGGACGTCGAAGCAGCGGTTGTCGGGGTTGTAGCCCGGCTCCGAGCAGAGCTTCCCGGCGACCGTCGCCGCCAGCCGCTCCATCATCGCGAAGAGGCTGTCCTTCGGCCCGGTCTCCTCGGCGCGCGCGATCTGGGTGACCCGGCTCGTGTCGTGCGTGTCGTACACGTCCACCGACAGGCGCAGCTGGTTCCCCGCCTCGACCGCGTTGCCGATCACCATCTGGTTGGCTCGGTGCTCGAACGCGAAACCAGCCTTGCGCTCCAGGGGCGCGTCCACCCGCCACTGCTCGGAGGTCCAGTGGCCCATCAGCTCGTGGCCGTCGGCGGCTGGTACGTGGTTGGTGTTGACCAGCGCGTCGGTGAGGAGTTGCGCCGCGGTGCGCGAGAACTGCACCGCGTCGGACGAGGTGAGCGCCTCGAACGGCAGCACCGCGACCATCGCGTCAGCCGAGCGTGGCGCGCCGTGGACGCCGTGGGCTGCCGCGTTGCCGCCGCCGAGCGCGCCTCCCATCCACAGCGCGAAGCCGCCCATTACGAACAGGAGCAAGACCACCGCGCCGATCACTGCCGGCCCGGGACTGAAACCCGCTGCGCGTCTGCGCGTCTGCGCGTCTGTCCCCCCGGTTTCTCTCAGCGCCTGAGCCAGCTCGGCCGCGGTCTGGTACCGGTCCTCGGGCTTCTTCTCCGTACACCTTGCCACGATCTTCGCCAGCGACGCGCTGACGTTCTGCCGCTTGGTCCTCACTGCCGGCATCGGCTTCGTGATGTGCTGGATGAGGATGCCCTGGGTGGACGGGCCGTCGAACGGGACTTCGCCCGCCAGCATCTCCCATAGCACCACGCCCAGCGAGTAGAGGTCGCTCCGGTGGTCCACGGTCGCTTCGCCCCCGGCCTGCTCGGGGCTCATGTAGTGCGGCGAGCCGATGATCATGCCGGTGCCGGTTAGCTTCTCGCCCGAGCCGGCCGCCGCCTTCGCGATCCCGAAGTCGGCGACGAGCACCCGCCGCTTGGGTCCCTGGAGCATGATGTTCTGCGGCTTGATGTCGCGGTGGACCAGTTGATGGCCGTGCGCATCGGAGAGCGCGTCGGCTACTTCGAAACCGATCCGCGCCACCTCTTCCTCGGGGAGCTGGCCCTGCCGCCGGAGCAGCGCGTCGAGCGTTTCCCCATCCACCATCGGCATGCCGAAGAAGACCAGCCCCTCGCCTTCGCCGACGAAGAAGATCTGGAGGATGTTAGGGTGGTTGAGCTTCGCCGCCGACTCGGCCTCGCGGATGAAGCGCTGGACGCTCTGGCGGCTGCCGGTGAACTCGGGGCGGAGCACCTTGACCGCGATGCGCCGCGAGAGCTTCCGGTCGGTGACCGCGAAGACGTGCGCGAAGCCTCCCTCGCCGACCTGCTGCTCGACCACGAAGTCCGCCCCGAGGGCTGCCTGGAGCCTGGGCTTCAGGGTGTCCGCCGGGAGCATCGCGGTCGCCTCGTCGGGGTGGTCGCTCATGCGCCCAACGCTACCACGAGCAGGAGAGGCTTGCCAGGCCCGCCGGCCTTGCCATACTTTGCCCTGTTTCCGCGGGACCCCTCGACACTCGTGATGGAGGTAGTCAAGTGGCTCAGGGAGGGAATGGCCGCCATGCAGCGGAACGCAGCGGGCCGAGCGACCGCAGGGTCCTGGACGAGCGCCGCGAGCGCCCCCAGCGCCGCGTTGACCAGCGGCGGGTTCAGAACATGTGGATCGCCGTGGACCAGCGCGCCATCAGGAAGCGGCGCAGCGGCGCGGATCGCCGGGACGCCGACCGTCGGGAGATGGTGGACCGGCGCGTCGGTCGATGAGTGGACGCAGCCGCTGAGCGGCTGACGAGGCTTCTCACGCACGGCCTGATACCGGCCGTGCCGGTGCCGCACCGCGCCGACGGACGGTTCGACCCGGAGGCGCAGGAGCGATACGCAGCGTGGATGGCGACGCAGCCCGTCGCCGGCGTTGCCGTCTGGGCCCACACCGGTCGCGGAGTTCACCTCGAGCCCGAGACCGCGGCCCAGGTGCTCGCTTCATGGCGGAAGGCGCTCCCCAAGGACAAGCTGGTGATCGCGGGAGCCGGCGCCCGGCCCCGCTCCCGGGCGGGCCGTCCCGGCGTCCGGCTCACCCCTCCCGCCGACCCGCTCGGCCTCACCAACTTCGTAATAAAGGGCACCGCGGAGATGGCCGCCGACGCGAAGAAGTTCGGCGCCGACGCCATCCTCGCCTTCCCCCCGGTGCTGCTGCGCGGCCTCGAAGACCGGGAGCGGCGGATCGTCGAGGTACACCAGGCCCTGGGCGACGTCGGCCTTCCGATCCTCGCGTTCTATCTATATGAGGCGGCAGGCGGCGTTGACTACAACGAGCGCGTCCTCGACCGCATCCTCGCGCTCCCGCACGTTGCCGGAATCAAGGTCGCCACGCTCGACAGCGTGATCGCATTCCAGGAGATCGCGCCACGGGTGCCCGAGGGGAAGCTGCTCATCTCCGGCGAGGACCGCTTCCTCGGCTACTCGCTGATGATGGGCGCGCGCGCGGCGCTCGTCGGCCTCGGCGCCGCCCGCACTTCGCTCACCGCCGCGCTCGTCGCCGCTTTCGGCGCCAATGACTTCGCCGCCTTCCACCGGCTTTCGACCGAGGTAGACCGGCTGGGCGCCGTCACCTTCCGCGAGCCGATGGAGGGCTACATCCGCCGCATGCTATGGGTGCTCGCCGTGGACGGCGTGATCGCTCGTGAGGCGGCGTTCGATCCGTGGGGGCCGGAGGTCCCGGACTTCCAGCTCGACGAGGTCGAGAAGGTCGTGGCCGACATGGCGGCGGGGCGGTAACGGGGCATGCCCGACTCCGACCTCCCTGCCGCCTCGCCGCCAAGCCGCCTTCCTTCCAATCCCCAGCTTCCGCGTGCTATCCGCGGCCGCCTGATGCTCGATTCCGCCCGTTTCGCCAAGCAGCCGCCGGCCGACCTCCCTTCCATCGCGCGCGAGCATTACCGGATGGACATCACCGGGTCGTACGCGGGCCGTCCCGTGCGCATGCCGTTCGGCACGGCGGCAGGCCAGCTCTCCATGACCGTGAAGGAAGCACGCACCGACGCCGAGGCCGGCCTCGGCTTCGTGGTGCTGAAGACCGTGATCGCGCAGGACTCCGCCGGCGGCAGCACCATGGCCGATTGGGCGGTCCACGAGTCGGTGATGGACGTCGGGCCGCTGCTCTCGCGCGGAGGCCGCACCGGGTGGACGGTCACGTGGAAGGGGCGCGGATGGGACCGGTCGTTCGACGATTATCTCTCGCTCTACCGCGACGCGCTCGCCGTGGGCGACGCGGCCGCAATGCCCGTCGCGGCGTCGGTGAAGTATCACTTGCCGGTATCGGGTGTCGGGTTCCAGGTATCGGAATACGAGTACACGACGAAGAAGTTGGCGGAGATCGGCGGTGCGGGGACCATCATCGAGAAGGACTTCTCGCCCACGCTAGCCGCGGACGAGCGCAGCGCGGAGAAGGAGACGATCTTGCGCTGGCTGCGTGAGGTGCCCGCTCTGATCAAGCGGCACGCGCCAGTCACCCTCGGCCTCAAGTTGATGAACGCCCTCTTCGACGACGACGTCCAGGTCGAGATGCTCGAGGCCGTATCCGAGAATCCTGACGTCGACTACGTGACGCTGTTCAATCGGCTCTGGGACCCGGAGAAACAGGCTGCATACGGCGGCTGGGACCTGTCGGACCGGAATCTGAGGGTACTTGACCGGTACGCTGCCCGCTGTGGGCCGCTGCGACTCCGCGGCCCTGCAACTCCGGGTTTTTCCGCCACCGGTAACATCTGCAGCGGCAAGATGATGATCGAGTACGCCCTGCGCGGCGCCACCAGTGGTCAGATCCATACCTTCTTCCAGCTGCCCAAGTCCGAGTACTTGGCCGCAGCGGGCAGCACCACCCAACGCGCGCTGCACGCGCTCGTCTTCCATCCCGAAGAGGGCCTCATCGCGTGGATGGCCCATCTCGCCGAGACCGGCGTCCTCCAGCCCCGGGACGGGCTGCTCCACTTCCTGGACACGGCGAATGGACCCGCTCGACACCCCGCTTGAGATAACGGGCGCCCGCCTCTTCGAGGTGGCGATCCCGCTCACCGAGCCGTTCCGCATCAGCGGCGGCGCGATGAGCACGCGACGGTCGCTCATCGTGGAGCTGACCGACGCGAGCGGCGCGGTGGGTTATGGCGAGAGCGCGCCCTTCGAGCGCCCCTTCTATTCCGGGGAGACTCTCTACTCGGCGAAGGCATGCCACATCCAGCATCTGTTCCCGAAGATCAAGGGGCAGACCTTCGGCTCGCTCGACGTCGCGGTCCACTCGCTGGAGAAGGGGATCCGCGACAACCGGATGGCACGCGCCGGCATCGAGACCGCCATGTGGGACCTGGTGTGCGCCAAGACCGGAGTGTCGCTGCGCACTCTCCTGGCGGCGTGCATGCAGCGCCTCGGCGTGCCGGACGCGATGCGCGCGAGCCGGCCCTATGTCGAGTCGGGGGCCGCGCTCGGCATCCCCGAGGACGACGACCTCGAGGACCTGGGCGAGCAGGCGCAGCTCGCCCTCGAGGCCGGCTACAAGCGCATCAAGGTGAAGGTCGAGCCGGGCTTCGACGTGGCGCCCGTGAAGGCGGTGCACGACGCGGCGCACAAGATCGGGCGCAAGGTGCGCATCTGGGCCGACGCCAACGGCTCCTACTCGCGGGAAAAGGACATGGAGGCGCTCCAGGCGCTGGACCGTGAAGGACTGGTCTTGCTGGAACAGCCGCTCTCGCCTGACGACGTCCTGGGTACCATCAAGCTCGCGCACGAGATCGTGACTCCGGTGTGCGTGGACGAATCGCTCGTGGACGACCGCGCCGCGCAGCTGATGCTCGAGAGCGACGGCCCCAAGGTCTGGAACCTCAAGATCCAGCGCGTGGGCGGGTTGTGGGAGGGCGTGAAGATCTACCAGCGCGCGGTCGAGGGCGGTGTGAAGCTCTGGGGCGGGACGATGCCGGAGACCGGCGTGGGCGCGCACGCCATCCTGTGCCTGGGGGCGTTCGCCGGGTTCGTCTACCCGACCGACGTCGCGCCGAGCAAGCGGTGGTACGAGCCTGGTGCCGACCTCATCGAGATGCACATGGATGGGCAGGGAAGGATCAGCGTGAGCGATACGCCTGGATTACATCGGTTCAAGATCAAGGAGAAGCTGGAGAAGGTGGGAAGAGTGGTTGGGTGACGATACTAGAACCACCTCACCAGCCTCTTCAACAACGACTCCTTCCCGGCAACCCTTCTTTCTCCAGTCAAGAACCCGGCAGCTTCGATCGCCTCACGGAATTCGCGACCATCATCGAACCTCTCCCCTGGCTCGTAGGCGCATGCCCGGCGCAGCGCATCATCGAGCAGGTCAGGCACGTCGTCACGCTGGGCCCGGATCGAGACCGGCGTGCTGCTCACGACGCCGTGCGAGATGGCCTCGGCAGTGCGCTCGCCGAAGGGCGGCCGTCCCAGCAGGCAGAAGAGCCCCACTGCCCCGAGGGAGTAGAGGTCGGTGCGGCGGTCCACCTGTCCGCCTAACAGCTGCTCGGGCGCGGCGAACTGCGGCGTCCCGCTGCGCGACGTGGCGCCGCCGAACATCCGGCCGCGGGGCAGGGCCAGCGCCAGGCCGAAGTCGGTGACGTGGACTCTTCCTCCCTGGTCCACGAGCAGGTTCTCCGGCTTGACGTCGCGGTGCACCAGCCGCCGCTCGTGCGCGTATTCGAGCGCCGTCAGCGCGTCGTCGAGCAGCTCGACCGTCCGCGCCACGGAGAGTGGGCCGAGCTTCTGCACCAGTTGCGCCACGCTCTCGCCCCGGATCAGCTCCATCGTGTACCAAAGCAGGCCGAGCCGGCCGTGGATGTCGTAGATGCTGACCACATTCGGATGGCTCAGGCTGGCCGCAATGCGGGCCTCGCGCTGGAATCCTTCGGCGATGGCGGGATCCTGCGTGAGCCGGGGGTCGAGCACCTTGAGCGCGACCTCGCGCTCCAGCCGGAGGTCCCGCACGCGGTAGACCCGCCCGAAGCTTCCGGAGCCCACCTCCGCGAGCAGCTCGTAGTCGTCCCCCAGCGCGCGGCGGAGCCGACGCTCCCACAGCGGCGAATCCGGCATGATGATCGAAGGAGGCCCCGCGCCCGGTTCGTTGAACTCCCCGGTATCCGCCGCGAGGTCTTCCAGCATCTCGGACGCGGTGAAGAACCGGTCGCGCGGCTGGGGCCTCAGGGCGCGCATGACGACGCGCTCCACGGCCTGCGGGCAGGAGGGCCGCAACTCGCGGCACGGTACGGCGTCCGGGGCGGGCGCGATGCCGGTGAGGGCGAAGTACAGCACGGCGCCCACGGTGAAGATGTCGGCGCTGGGATCGCCGGCGGCTCCACCGCGCACTTCGGGCGCGAGGAAAGGATCGTCGTCCTTTCGCAGGGCCTCGGGCACGGCGTCGAGCACCCGATTGGCGAACCGCAAGTCGGTGATGACGCCTCGGCCGGCCGAGTCGAGCAGCAGGGTGGTGGGACGCACCCGCCGCATGACCACGCCGCGCACGTGGGCGTGGTCCAGCGCCGACAGTAGGTCGCGCGCCAGGCTCAGCACCGACGGGATCGGCCGCGGCCCGCGCGCCACGGCGTCGGCAAGGCTCTCCCCTTCGATCCAGTTACCGACCCGGTACGCCACCCCGTCGCGAAGGCCGGCCGAGTACACGTGCCGTATGGACGGATGGTCGAGCGAGGCGAGTACTTCCGCCTCGCGCATGAACCAGGCGCAGCCGGGGCCGTCCGACTCCGGATGCATGCGCAGCGCGACCCGCCGCTTCAGGACCTTGTCATGCGCCAGGAAAAGCCGCCGCCCGCCTGATTCGGCGACCAGCTGCTCGATCTCGAAGAGGTCGGGGAAGAGGGCGTTGATGTCCACGGTGGAAAGATAAGAGCACCCTCTTCCTCATGTCCGCTTCCGGGACGGCCAGTCCCACAGCCGGTCAGAGGCCCGCGTTCCATCTCCCGACGCACGGCCGCTAAGTCGTCATCGCCCAGATGGTTAGGGTATGTCGTGGCGCGGCACGTCGCTTGCCTTTGCAGGGGGCGTGGACATTCCCCGCGCGCCAAGGCGCAAGACCAACCGCTGGATCATGGCGGGTGTCGCAGTCGGCCTCCTCGCCGTCACGACCGTGGGGCTCGGCCGGCTGAAGCCCGCCGCGCCCTCCGTCGAGCGCTCCGCCATCCTGCTGGACCAGGTGAAGCGCGGGCTCATGCTGCGGCAGGTGCGCGGGCCGGGTACGCTCGTCCCCGAGCAGATCCGGTGGATCTCCGCGGTTACCGGCGGCCGAGTGGAGCGCGTGAACGTGCGCCCCGGCACGACGGTGGAAGCGGGCACCGTGCTGCTCGAGATGAGCAATCCCGACGTGCAGCTCGAGGCGCTCTCGGCGCAGCAGCAGCTCGCCGCGGCGCAGTCGCAGCTGGTCAGTCTCCGCACCTCGCTCGAGACCCAGCGGCTCAACCAGCGGTCCACCGTCGCAACGGTGCGCAACCAGCTTCGCGAAGCACAGCGCAACCTCGCCACGGCCCAGGCGCTAACGGAGCGCAATCTGGTCTCGCAGAACGAGCTGGCCCGCGCGCGCGACCAGGTGGACGAGCTGAACGACCGGCTCGCGGTCGAGCAGCAGCGCCTCGAGATGTACACCTCGACCGTGGACAGCCAGGTCACTTTCCAGCGCTCGCAGGTGGACCGCCTCCGCGCCATCGCCGACTTCCAGCAGAACCGCGTCGCATCCATGCACGTGGTGGCCGGGACGGACGGCGTGGTGCAGGAGCTGTCCCTCGAGGTGGGGCAGTGGGTGCAGTCGGGGACGACTCTCGCGCGCGTGGTGCAACCCGGCCGCCTCAAGGCGGTCCTGCGGATCCCTGAAACGCAGGCGCGCGATGTCGCGCTCGGCCAGGTGGCCGCCATCGACACCCGCATCGGCATCGTCCCCGGGCGCGTGGTCCGCATCGACCCCGCCGCCCTGAACGGGACGGTGGCGGTGGACGTCACCCCGGACGGTCTGCTGCCGCAGGGCGCGCGGCCGGACCTCAGCGTCGAAGGAACGATCGAGATCGAGCGGCTACCCAGCGTGCTCTACGTCGGGCGGCCCGCATTCGGGCAGCAGGGCAGCACTGTCGGGCTCTTCAAGCTCGTGGAGAACGGGCGATACGCGCAGCGGATCAACGTGCAGCTCGGCCGCAGCTCGGTGAACACGATCGAAGTGCTGAGCGGCTTGAGCGTGGGGGACTCGGTGATCCTGTCTGACATGTCCCGGTGGGATGATGTGGAGAGGGTGAGGCTACGCTAGGACGGACGGGTGACGGACACACAGACGGACACAACACTCAAGGAAGGCAGCGCCATGACGAAGAACGGTGAGACGCTCATCCACCTCGAAGGCATCAAGAAGGTCTTCTACACCGACGAGGTCGAGACCCACGCCCTGGCGGAGATCCACCTCGAGATCAAGTCGGGGGAGTACGTCGCGATCGCGGGCCCGTCGGGGTGCGGCAAGACCACGCTGCTCTCGATCCTCGGTCTGCTCGATTCGCCGTCCGAGGGGAACTACCTCCTCGACGGCGAGCCGGTGGCGAGCCTCACCGCGTCGCAGAGGGCCCGGATCAGGAATCGCCAGATCGGCTTCATCTTCCAGGCCTTCAACCTGATCGGCGACCTCACCGTCGCCGAGAACGTGGAGCTGCCCCTCACCTATCGCGGCCTCCCCGCGGCCGATCGCAGGAAGCGGATGCAGAGCGCGCTTGAGAAGGTGGGGATGGCGCACCGGATGAAGCACTACCCGTCGCAGCTCTCCGGCGGCCAGCAGCAGCGGGTCGCCGTGGCGCGCGCGGTGGCGGGCGAGCCGGTCATCCTCCTCGCCGACGAGCCGACGGGGAACCTGGACTCGAAGAACGGCGAATCGGTGATGGACCTGCTGCGCGACCTCCACCGCGCCGGCGCGACCATCTGCATGGTAACCCACGACGCCCGTTATGCCGCGCACGCCGACCGCGCCATTCATTTGTTCGACGGCCGCGTGGTGGAGGAGCAGGTCGAAACCACGACTTCTTGATCTCCTGACGACTCACGAGGTAGCCGTGCACAACCTGCTCCTGGACATCCGCTACGCGTTCCGGTCGTTCGCCCGTCAGCCCGCGCTGACGTTCGTCGCCGTCCTGTCGCTGGGCCTCGGCATCGGCGCCACGTCCACGGTGTTCACCTGGCTCCAGGGCTTCGTGCTCAACCCGCTCCCCGCGGTGCCCGGGTGGGACCGGCTGGTCGCCGCGCACACCCGGGCGCCCGGCGGCGGTTTCTGGTCGGTGTCGTGGCCGGACTTCCAGGACTGGCGTGCAGGCGCGCGGAGCGTCGACCTGGCCGCATGGGACATCATGCAGCTGGGGCTCCGGGATGGTTCCGGGCCGACGGAACGCGCCTGGGGCATGGTAGTCTCGGGCAACTACTTCGAGGATCTGCACGTGCGGGCCGCGCTGGGCCGCGTCCTTCGCATGGACGACGAGCAGCGCCGCGCGCCCGTGGCTGTACTGGGCCACGGCTTCTGGCAGCGCCACTTTGCCGGCGACTCGAGCGTCATCGGCCGGACCATCACGCTCAACGGGTCGGCCTTCACCATCGTGGGGGTCGCGGCGCCGCGCTTCGGCGGCACCTACATCGCGCTGAGCCTGCATCTGTATGTGCCGATGACCACGATACCGCTTCTCACGCCCGACGGCGCGCAGCTCCTCCAGGATCGGCTGCGGCGTTCGATTGAAGTGGTAGGCCGGCTGAAGCCGGAAGCGACGGTGGCGCAGGCGGCGGCCGAAGTCGAGCCGCTGGCACTGCGCGCCGGTGCAGCAGGCGGTCTGGCCCAGCCGCTCGGAGCTGTGGTGCGGCGGCACAGCGACGTGGACGCTCCCAGCGCCATGCGTCCGGTACTCGGCGCTCTGCTGGCGGTGGCGGGGCTGGTGCTGCTCATCGCCTGCGCCAACGTGGCCAACCTGTTGCTGGCGAGGGCCGTAGCGCGGCGCCGCGAGGTCGCCGTGCGGCTGGCCGTTGGCGCCTCGCGATACCGGTTGGTGCGGCAGCTGCTGACCGAGAGCCTGGCGCTGGCCGCTCTGGCCGGCGTGTTCGGTCTGGTGGTGACGTCCTGGGGCCGTGACGCGATGCTGGCGCTGTTGCCGGCGGTTCCGTATCCGGTCGGTCTCGACTTCCGGCTCGACGGCCGAGTGCTGCTGTTCGCCACCCTGGTCACGGCCGCCACCGCAATGGCGTTCGGGCTCGTGCCGGCGCTGCAGGCCTCTAATCCGGACCTGGTGCGTACGCTGAAGGACGAGATCGGCGAGGGCACGGGCGGGCGCGGCCGGCTCCAGGCCGCTCTGGTGGTGACGCAGGTGGCGCTGTCGCTGGTGACGCTGGTGTCGGCGGGCCTGTTCATGCGCAGCCTGGAGGAGTACCGGTCCATAGACAGCGGCATGACCGACCTGGACCGCGTGCTGCTGGCAGGCACGGACCTGCGGCTGTCGGGCATTACCGGTGACAGCGTGCAGGTGTCCGTGGTGCGCGGCCTGCTGGAGCGCGTGCGGGCCCTGCCGGGGGTCGAAGCGGCATCGGTGGCCCGAAGCGTAGTGCTCGGCCCCGGCCCGGTCAGCTCCAGTGCGACGCGAATCGAGGGCTACACGCCGCGGCCCAACGAGAACATGAACGTCAGCCATAACGACGTGGCCGGTGATTACTTCCGGACCACGGGCATCAGGCTGATAGAAGGGCGCGACCTCAGCGACGCCGACGTGAGCGACAACGCGCCGGTGGTCGTGGTGAACGAAGCGTTCGTGCGTCGTTACCTGGCCGGGCGCTCGGCGATCGGCGCGCGGGTCAACATGGGCGGCGAAGAGTGGCTGTCGATCGTTGGCGTCGTGGTGACCAGCAAGGTCAACGACTACACCGAAGATCCGCTGCCGATGGTGTTCCGCGCCTACAGCGCGCGCTTCGCGCCGCCCGCCTTCACGCTGCACGTGCGAGCCGCCGGAGATCCGCTGGCACTCACCGCCGTGATTCGAGGCGCGTTCGCGGAGGTCAGCGCCGAGCTGCCGTTCCTGGACCCGCGCAACATGGCCGAGTTCACCACGATCCCGTATTGGCCCCAGAAGATCGGGGCCATAATGCTGGCGGCTGTCGGGACGCTGGCGCTGCTGCTGGCGGCCATCGGCATCTACGCGACCATGGCCTATACCGTCAGCCGGCGGGTGCGTGAGATCGGCGTTCGCATCGCGCTGGGCGCGGCACGGAAACAGGTCATCGGCATGGTCGTTGGCCGCGGCATGCGGCTGACCGCGCTGGGACTCCTCATCGGCCTGGTCTTCGCGGGACTCGTCGGGCAGGCGCTGCGCAGCCAGCTGCTCGGTGTCAGCCCGCGTGACCCGCTCACCTTCGCCGGCGTCGGCCTGCTGCTGGCGGCGGTGGCGCTGGCGGCCTGCGTGCTGCCGGCGCGCCGCGCCGCGCGGGTCGATCCGATGGTTGCCCTGAGGAGCGGGTGATGGAGTCGCTGCTGCAGGACCTCCGCTTCGCGGCCCGGACGCTCTTCAATAGCCCCGGGTTCACGATCGTCGCGGTGCTGACCCTCGGCCTCGGCATCGGCGCCAACACCGCGATCTTCACCGTCGTCAACACGCTGCTCCTCAAGCCGCCCGCGCAGGTCGGTGAGCCGGGTCGCCTGGTATCGGTCTACACCAGCGATTTCAGCGGCCCCCGCTTCGGCGCCTCGTCGTGGGTGGACTACCAGGACTTCAAGCGGGTGGACGGGCTGTCGGGTCTCGCGTCGTATGCGCCGCGGCCGTTCGCGCTCGCGATCGACGGCGAGACGAGCCGTTCGTTCGGCGAGGAGGTGAGCGGCAACTACTTCGGCGTGCTTCAGGTCAGGCCCGCGCTGGGTCGCTTCTTCCTGCCGGCTGAGGACAGCACCCCCGGCACGCAGCCGGTAGCGGTGATCAGCCACGGCCTGTGGCAGCGCACTTTCGGCGGCGAGCGGGGTGTGATCGGCCGCGCGGTGACGATCAATGGGGTGAGCTTCACGATCGTCGGCGTCGCGCCGCCCGGCTTCGCGGGCTCCATCCGCGGGATCGGCGCCGAGCTGTGGGTGCCGTTCCTCATGCACGGCGTCATCTCGCCCGCCAGCGAGGACCTCACGAACCGCAGCGGGCGCGGGATCGCGCTCATGGGCAGGATGAAGCCGGGCGTCACGATCGAGCAGGTGCGGGCCCAGTTCGACGTGATGGCCCGCCGGCTGCACGACGCCTATCCGGACAACTGGTCCAACGTGCGGCAGGAGCCGCGAACCATCGCGGTGCTTCCGGAGCGCGACTCGCGGGTCCCCCCGCAGGCGAGAGGTCCGGTCATAGGCTTCATGGCCATGCTCATGGCGGTGGTGGGGCTGGTGCTGCTGATCTGCTGCACCAACGTCGCCAACCTGACCCTCGCCCGCGCCACGGCCCGCCAGCGCGAGATCGCTATCCGCCTGGCGATGGGCGCGAGCCGCGGCCGGCTGGTGAGGCTCCTTCTCACCGAGAGCCTGCTCCTATCGCTGCTGGGCGGCGCCGCGGGAGCGCTGCTCGCGTGGTGGACTACCGGAGCGCTCGCCGCCTTCCAGCCGGCGCTCCCCGTGCCGCTGTCGCTCGACCTGTCGCCGGATGCGCGCGTGTTGGTCTTCGGTCTTGCCGTCACGGCGATCGCGGGCTTCGTCTTCGGACTGCTGCCGGCGCTGCGGGCCACGCGCCCCGACCTGGTGCCCGCGCTCAAGGACGAGGTCACCGCGGTGGGCCTGGGCGGCCGGCGCTACGGGGTGCGCGACCTCCTCGTGATCGCGCAGGTGTCGGTGTCCATGGTGCTGCTTGTGATGGCTGGCCTGTTCCTGCGCAGCCTCGGCAACGCGCGATCGCTGGACCCCGGGTTCGACCCGCGCGGCGTGGTCATGATGACTTCCGACCTGTCGCTCCAGGGGTATCCGCAGGAGCGGGCGCGGACGTTCTACGCGCAGCTCTTGGAGCGCGCGCGGGCGCTACCGGGGGTGCGCGCCGCGAGCTTCGCCGAGTCCGTACCGCTGGGCCTCGGCTTCCTGCGCCGAGGTGTCCAGGTGGAAGGCTACGAGGCGCGGCAGGGGGAGGACCTGGAGTTCGGCACGAACACGGTCGGGCCCGACTACTTCGCCACGATGGGCATCACGATCGTCCGCGGGCGCGGGATCATCGAAGCCGACAATTCCGGCGCACCCGGCGTCGCGGTGGTGAACGAGCGTTTCGCCCGGCGTTTCTGGCCGGGCCAGGACGCGATCGGCAAGCGGATCTCGAACGACGGCGAGCACTGGCTCGAGGTCGTCGGCGTGGCGAAGGACGGCAAGTACAATACGCTGGGTGAGGAGCCGGCGCCGTACTTCTATGTTCCGGCGCTCCAGGGCGGCGGGCGGGACATGACGCTGCTGGTCCGCACCAGCGGGGACCCTCGAGCCACGCTGGGAGCCCTCGGCCAGCTGGTGAAGGCACTGGACCGCGACTTGCCGGTGCAGACCGCCACAATGGAAGAGCACCTCGGATTGTCGCTCTTTCCGCTGCGGATCGCCGCTACGCTCCTCGGCATCTTCGGGGCACTGGGGCTGGCCCTTGCTGGCATCGGGCTGTACGGCGTCATGGCGTACGCGGTCGCGCAGCGCACCCGCGAGCTTGGCGTGCGCATGGCCCTCGGCGCCACCGCGCGCGACGTGGTGCGCGTGGTCGTGGGGCATGGGGCGCGGGTCGTGGCCGCGGGTGTCGTTCTCGGACTGGCCGCGGCGTTCGGCTTCGCGCGGCTGGCGTCGTCGTTCCTGTTCGGGGTAGGCGTCGCGGACCCGGTCACCTTCACCGGCATACCGCTGTTGCTCGCCGCGGTCGCCGTCCTGGCGGGCTACCTGCCGGCGCGTCGCGCGACCCGGCTCGACCCGATGGCCGCCCTGAGGAGCGAGTGATGCGTTGAGATACGAATAGCCGCAGGCCGTTGGCCGTCAGGAACTCCCCAACGCCAACGGCCGAAGCCTCGTCTCATTCACCGGCGGCGCCGTCCCGCCGAACCGGAGGTGTGATGGACTCGCTCCTGCAGGACATCCGCTACGCCGGCCGCTCGCTCCTCAAGAGCCCGGGCTTCACGCTCGCCGCGGTGCTCACCCTGGCGCTCGGCATCGGCGCGAACACCGCGATCTTCAGCGTGGTGCGTGGCATCCTCCTGCGCCCGCTGCCCTACGATGCTCCGGACCGCGCCGTCATGCTGTGGTCCCACTGGACCGGGTGGGACAAGACCTGGGTCTCTCCGCCGGAGTACGCCGACTACGCGGCGCAGTCGCAGATCTTCTCGTCGGTCGCCGCGTTCGCCGATGCCTCCTTCACGCTGACGGGCGAGGGCGAGGCCGAGCGCGTCAGGAGCGGCCTCGTCACGGCGAACATCTTCGGCGTGCTCGGCGCGCGGCCGCTGCTCGGCCGGACCTTCCTCCCCGACGAGGATCGCCCGGACGGGCCGCGCGTCGTCGTGCTCGGCGAGGGTGTGTGGCGCCGCCGCTTCGGCGCGGACCCGGGCGTCGTCGGCCGCGCCATCCGACTCAACGCGCGGCCGTACGTGATCGTCGGCGTAATGCCGGAGGAGTTTCGCCTGCCGGTCGACTTCTCGGTCGAGGAACGCACCCAGATCTGGACGCCGCTCCAGCTCCGCGTGCCCGATGAGAACGATCGCGGAAGTCACGGACTGCTGTCGGTCGGCCGGCTGCGGGACGACATCGACTTCGCGCGGGGCCAGTCCCTGCTCGATGGCTTCGTCGCGCAAATGAAGCGCGACCACGCCCAGCAATACGGTCCGGACTTCGGTGTCACCCTCGTGACGGTGCGCGACGAGGTGCTGGGCCGCATCCGTCCGGCGCTGCTCGTCCTGCTCGGCGCGGTCGCGCTGGTCCTGCTGATCGCCTGCGGCAACGTCGCCAACCTGCTCCTCGCGCGCGGCGAGTCCCGCCAGCGCGAGATCGCAATCCGCACGGCGCTCGGCGCAAGCCGCTGGCGCATGGTGCGCCAGCTGCTCACCGAGAGCGTGCTGCTCGCGCTGGCCGGCGGCGCGGCGGGCATTTTGTTCGCATCGTGGGGCGTGGACGCGCTGCCGGCGATCAACCCGTCCAGCATCCCCCGCGCCGACGCCATCCGCGTCGACCTGCCGGTCCTCGCGGCGACGCTGCTGCTGTCGCTCGTCACGGGCGTCGTCTTCGGACTCGTGCCCGCGTGGCAGATGGCGCGGGTGGACGTGCAGCCGCAGCTGCGCGAGGGCGCGCGCAGCGTCACCGCGAGCCGCGGTGGCCGGCGCTTCCGGCGGGCGCTGATCGGCGCCGAGGTGGCGCTCGCCGTCGTCCTCGTCACGGGCGCCGGCCTGCTGGTGCGCAGCTTCGTGCGGCTGTCCAGCGTGCCGCCGGGCTTCGAGCCGCGCGGTGTGCTGACGATGCGCCTCTCGCTGCCCGCCGCGACCTACCCGACGCGCACCGCGGTGCGCGGGTTCTATGACCGGTTTCTGGAGCGCCTGCGCGCGCTGCCGGGCGTGGACGTCGTCGGCGCGGTCGCGGGGCTCCCGCTCGCCACGGTCCGCGGCGACTGGGGGATCGAAGTCGAGGGGTACCAGCGCGCCAATCCGCAACAGGGCCTCCAGGCGGACTGGCAGGTGGCGAGCCCCGACTACTTCCGCGCGCTGGGGATTCCGCTGAAGCGCGGTCGGTTCCTGATCGACGGCGACCGTGAAGGCGTGGCCGGCGTGATCCTCATCAACGAGGCGATGGCGCGCCAGTACTGGGAGGGCCGCAATCCCGTCGGCGGGCGGATGCGCCTCAATACCGACGCGGATTCGCTATGGCGCACCGTCGTCGGCGTCGTGGGCGACGTACATCATCGCGGGCTCACGGAGGCGCCGCGCCCCGAGATGTACCTGCCGCACGCCCAGTTCTTCGCGACCGCCGCCGACTCCGTCGTGCCGGCGCGGGCGATGACGCTGACCCTCCGGGTGCGTGGACAGCCGGAGGCGCTGACCGTCCCGGTGCGGCGCGCGCTCGCCGAGACCGACCCGGGGCTCGCGGTCTCCGACGTGCGCACGCTAGAGGACGTCGTGTCGCGCGCGATCGCGGCACCGCGCTTTACGACGACGCTCCTCGGCGTCTTCGCGGTCCTCGCGCTCGCCCTCGCGGCCGTAGGCATCTACGGCGTCGTCGCGTTCGTCGTCGCGCAGCGCACCGCCGAGCTCGGCATCCGCGTGGCGCTCGGCGCCCGCGCCGCCGACGTGCTCCGGCTCGTGGTCGGGCAGGGGATGCAGCCCGTCCTCGCCGGGCTCGGCGCCGGGCTCCTTGGCGCGCTGGCGCTCTCGAGGCTGCTGCGCGGGCTGCTCTTCGGCGTCGCGGCGACCGACGCGGCGACGTTCACCGCCGTCACGCTCACCCTCGGCACGGTCGCCCTCCTCGCGTGCTATCTGCCCGCGCGCCGGGCGGCGCGGGTGGACCCGATGGTCGCCCTTCGAAGCGAATGAACCATTTCATCGGAGGCTCGCCGTGAGACCGACCGTCGCCTTGCTCCTCTTCGCCGGCCTCCTCGCGCGGCCGGCCGTGGCCCAGACTAGCGAGGATTCCCTCGGCATTCGCGCCGCCGCGCTCGACTACATAGAGGGCTGGTACTCGGCCAACGCCGACCGCATGGCCCGTGCCCTCCACCCCGAGCTGGCCAAGCGCATCATGTACACCGACTCCGCGGGCCTCACGTGGATCCGCGGCATGGGAGCGACCGAGCTGATCCGCGGCACCGGCAACGGCGGCGGGTCGCGCACGCCGGCCGAACAGCAGCGCAAGGACGTCCGTATCCTCGACATCTTCCAGAACACCGCCAGCGTCCGGGTGGACGCTTCGACCTGGGTCGACTACCTCCACCTGGTGAAGTGGCGGGGACGCTGGATGATCCTCAACGTCCTGTGGGAGGTCCGCCGCTAATGGAGACGCGGCTTCCGCGCCGGCGGCCATTCGCATCCCATCCACTCTCGGCGCCCGACCTCACGAAAGCGACCAGACCGTGATCTGTCTTCGGAACCTCGAGAAGTCCTACCCCGCGGGCAGCGGACGCTCCTACGTCTTGCGCCAGATCACCCTCGACATCGCGGAAGGCGAGTTCGTCACGGTGATGGGGCCGTCGGGCGCGGGGAAAAGCACGCTCCTCGCCATCCTCGGCATGCTCGACGGACAGTGGACGGGTGAGTTCGAGTTCCTAGGGAACAAGGTCCACGCGATGAAGCCGAAGGACCGCGTGGAGCTGAACAAGAAGTACATCGGCTTCGTCTTTCAGCAGTACCACCTGCTCGATGACCTGACGGTGTACGAGAACCTCGACCTCCCGCTCTCGTACCGCGACATCAAGAAGTCCGAGCGCGCCGGCATCGTGGCGGAAGTGCTCGACCGTTTTCACATCGTGGGCAAGAAAGATCTGTATCCACGGCAGCTTTCGGGCGGGCAGCAGCAGCTCGTCGCGGTGGCGCGAGCGGTGGTCGCCAACCCCAAGCTCATCCTGGCCGATGAGCCCACCGGCAACCTGCACTCCTCGCAGGGCCGCGAGATCATGGAGCTCTTCAAGAAGCTGAACGGCGAGGGAACCACGATCGTGCAGGTCACGCACTCCGAGGCGAACGCCGCCTGCGGGCACCGGGTGGTGAACCTGATGGACGGGTGGATCTCCAAGTGATGGACACGGTCCTCCAGGACCTGCGCTACGCCCTCCGCATGCTCCTGAGCGGACCGGCCAGCGGCGCCGCCGGGTGTTCGTCGGTACCTTTCATCACCCGTCACCCGGTAGGTGCATGGCTGGCTACTCCCGCACGCCGCTCGTCTCCAAGCTCGGCATCAAGGCAGGCTTCAGCGTGGCCATGCTCGGCGCGCCGAAAGGCTATTCCCGGACCCTCGGCGCCCTCCCGCGGAACGTGACCTTCGCCGCGTCGCTGCGCGGCGGGCTCGACTTCATCCACTTCTTCGCGACCCGCCGCCGGGAGCTTGAGACGAGGTTCGCCACGCTCGCCAAGGCCCTCGCTCCCGCCGGGATGCTCTGGATCTCGTGGCCCAAGAAGGCCGCCGAGGTCGAGACCGACCTCGACGAGAACGTGGTGCGCGACGTGGGGCTCGCGCACGGGCTCGTGGACGTGAAGGTGTGCGCGGTGGACGAGACCTGGTCGGGTCTCAAGTTCGTGCGGCGGCTCAAGGATCGCTGATGCCGGCGCCCCGCATCCTCGTCGCCGACGACCAGTCCGACGTTCTCCACGCGCTGAGGCTGCTGCTCAAGCAGGAAGGCTACGAGGTCGAGTCCGCTTCGTCGCCGGGCGGCGTGCTCGCCGCGGTCGAGACCCACGACTTCGACGCCGCGCTCGTCGACATGAACTACCAGCGCGACACCACCGGCGGGCTCGAGGGGCTGGACCTGCTGTCGCGGCTCAAGGCGCTCGACAGCACGTTGCCGGTCGTGATGATGACCGCGTGGGGAAGCGTCGAGGGCGCGGTCGAGGCGATGCGACGCGGCGCGCGGGACTACATCGAGAAGCCGTGGGACAACGCCCGCCTCCTCGCCACCCTGCGGACCCAGGTCGAGCTGGGCCGCGCGCTCAAGAAGAGCCAGCGTCACGACGAGCAGACCCGGCTCATGGCCCGGGACGGATACCCGACCATCATAGCTGAGGCGCTGGTGATGAAGCCGGTCCTGCTGCTCATGGAGCGGGTGGGGCCTTCGGACGCCGGCGTCCTCATCACCGGCGAGCACGGGACCGGGAAGGAGCTGGTAGCCGAGTGGCTGCACGCGTCGTCCGAGCGCTCGGCCAGGCCCCTGGTCGCCGTCAACGTGGGCGGGCTCTCCGAGGGCGTCTTCGAGAGCGAGCTCTTCGGCCATGTGAAGGGCGCTTTCACGGACGCCAAGGCCGACCGGGTCGGTCGCTTCGAGCTCGCGGACGGGGGTACGCTCTTCCTCGACGAGGTCGCGAACGTGCCGATGGCGCAGCAGGCCAAGCTGCTGCGCGTTCTCCAGACCGGCTCGTTGGAGCGGGTCGGGTCGTCGAAGACCCGCCGCGTGGACGCGCGGGTGATAGCCGCCACCAACGCTGACCTGCGCGCCGAGGTGGCCGCGGGTCGCTTCCGCGAGGACCTCCTTTTCCGGCTGAACACCATCGAGATCCACCTGCCGCCGCTCCGTGAGCGCCGCGAGGACGTCGCCCCGCTGGCGATGCACTTCCTCGGCCGTCACGCGAAGCGCTACCGGAAGGCGCTGGCCGGCTTCGACGCCGAAGCGATGCAGCAGCTGCTGGCGCACCCCTGGCCCGGCAATGTGCGCGAGCTCGACCACGCGATCGAGCGCGCGGTGTTGATGGCCCAGGGCGAGGTGGTGCGCGCCTCCGACTTCTCGCTGCAGGCCGGAAGCGGCGCCGCGCCGCGGCTAGATGAGATGACCCTCGAGGAGGTGGAGCGCGCGCTTATCCGGAAGGCGCTCGACCGGTTCGGCGGGAACGTGAGCCAGGCAGCCACGGCGCTGGGCCTCTCGCGCAGCGCGCTCTACCGCCGCCTCCAGCAGTACGGGCTCTGATACACGACCGTCGCGTCCTCGTCACGGCCCTCGTGGGAGGGCTCCCCGCCGTCGCCGCGGCGCTCATCCTCCTCGCCACCGGCGGCTTCACCCCCAAGGTGGTGTGGACGGTCACGCTGCTGGTCGTGCTTTGCTGGCTCGGCTTCGCTTTCGCGGCGCGCGAGAGGGTCATCCGGCCGCTCCAGACCATCGCCAACATGATCGCCGGCCTTCGCGAGGGCGATTTCTCCATCCGGGCCCGCGGCGCTTCCCCCCACGACGACCTCGGCCTCGCTTTCCTCGAGGTGAACGCCCTCGGCGAGACCTTGCGCCAGCAACGGCTGGGCGCGCTCGAAGCCACGGCGCTGCTGAGGCGCGTCATGGCCGAGATCGACGTCGCCGTGTTCGCCTTCGACGGGGACGAGCGTCTCCGGCTCGCGAACCGGGGCGGCGAGCGGCTTCTCGCGCTGGCCACCGAGCGACTTCTGGGCCGCACCGCGGGGGCGCTCGGACTGGCCTCCTGCCTGCGCGGCGATCCCACCGGCGTGCGCGAGCTGACCTTCGCGGGGCGCGCCGGCCGCTATGGAGTGCGCCGGAGCACCTTCCGGCAGGGCGGCAGACCGCACGCACTCCTGGTCCTCACCGACGTCTCCCAGGCGCTGCGCGAGGAGGAGCGCAAGGCGTGGCAGCGTCTGGTGCGGGTGCTGGGTCACGAGATCAACAACTCGCTCGCGCCGATAAAGTCGGTCGCGCAGAGCCTGCATGCCCGGGTCGCGACCGGCGCCGTGGCGCCGCCGGGGGGCACGGATGGCGCCGCGGCCGGCGCGGCCGACGATCTGAGCACCGGCCTGGCGCTCATCGCGGGCCGCGCCGAGGCGCTGTCGCGCTTCATGGCCGCGTACGCGCGGCTCGCCCGGCTGCCGCAGCCCCGGCTCCAGCCGCTGGATGTGGACACGTGGGTCCGTCGCGTGGCGGGGCTCGAGACCCGCCTGGGCGTGGGGATAGCGCCGGGGCCGCCGGTCCTCGTCAACGCCGACGGCGACCAGCTCGATCAGCTGCTGATAAACCTCGTCACCAACGCCGTGGACGCGTCGCTCCAGACCGGCGGTGGCGTGGTGGTAGGGTGGACGAAGGGCGACGACCACCTGGACGTCTGGGTGCGGGACGATGGGCCGGGGATCTCCGAGACCGCGAATCTCTTCGTGCCGTTCTTCACGACCAAGCCTGACGGTTCCGGGATCGGCCTCGCGCTGTCGAGGCAGATAGCCGAGGGCCACGGAGGGACGCTGACGCTGGCCAACCGGCGGGACGGGAAGGGGTGCGAGGCGCGGGTGCGCCTCCCGCTGCAGGCCTGATCAGGGCAGGGTCCGCCGGGATCCGCCGCCGGATGAGGTCACCTCTCCCCTGGCAGCTGCGAGTGCATGCTAGGCTGCGCTCTGATCGGGACCATGAACGGGTAGGCGGCCTGGTCGCTCAAGAAGCGGTTGATCCAGTGCTCGAACCCGCCTCCGAAGACGAACCGAGTCCCGAAGACCTTGTACTCGCCAAAAAAGAGAAAAAGGACGCCCACGGCGATTCGCAGTCCCGCGAGGGCTCTGGCGTTGCGATCGACGGTTGCTCCACGCATGACGATGTCCGTAGTTCAACTCTACCCAGGCCCATCAAGGACAGGCAGCAGACGCCCAGACGCCCAGGAAGCAGGAGATGCCCCGCTTGAGGACTACCTCGGGTGGGGCGTCAGGCGTTTTGTCCGAGGCTATGAGCGATTCTCCGGTGACAACTTGGTGATAGTGCCATCCATAATAATGTGCGGAGGTGCCTCGGCTCGACAGGGCCGCGCTCCGCGACAGGGGGGATCTTGAAGTACCGACCCGTCAGCTCGGATTCGCCGCCAGGCTGGTGTGCCTGACTCGGAGCTCGCTCAGGTCGAGCGGATCGACTCGGCCATCCACCTCGTTCGCGGGCACCGCGTGATGCTGGATGCCGACCTAGCCGCGCTGTACGGCGTGACGACCAAGCGCCTGAACGAGCGGGTCAAGCGCAATCTGGACCGTTTTCCCGAGGATTTCGCCTTCCGACTCACAGCGGACGAGGTCGTCGCTTTGAGGTCGCAATCTGCGACCTCAAACGTCGGTCGCGGCGGCCGTCGCTACGCCCCGATCGCCTTTACCGAGCATGGCGCCGTCATGCTCGCCAGCGTCCTGAGCAGCCCAACGGCGGTCGAAACAAGCGTCCAGATCGTGCGGGCGTTCGTGCGGCTTCGTCACCTGCTCGAATCGAGCGCAGAGCTCGCCCGCAAACTCGACGCGCTCGAGAAGCGGTATGACTCACAGTTCGGGGTCGTCTTCCGGGCGATCCGGGAGCTCATGGCGCCGCCCGTCAAGCCGTCGAAGCGGATCGGCTTCAAGACGAACCGGCCGTGAGGTCGGTAGTTTAACTCGGTGCGTCGTCGGGTATTTTCCACTTTCCCGAAAATGGAAACCAGGCTCTGACATATGGTTATGGAACAGAAATCTCTGCGGTCGGCTGACCTTGGCGTGGCGCTCCGGCTGGAACACCGGCCCGAGGAGCACTACGAGGACCTGGCGGGTGCGCTGGGCCTGAGCCTGAGC
>JAUYOW010000124.1 GCA_030697825.1 Gemmatimonadales bacterium
TGATGCTGACCGCGGCGTTCATCCTCGTCTCGGCGGAACACCGCACCACGGACAACTCGCTCGCCGGCGCGCGGGCCTTGTCGCTGGCCCAGGCAGGACTCCAAAGCTACCTGGCCGCCAACCGGGGGATCGGCTCGACCACCACCTACGACTCGGTCCGCTACACCGTCAGTGACGGGTACTCGGACGTGGTCGCCCAGCGGCTGCGGCCCGCGACCGGTTCCTCCATGGCGGTCTGGGTCATCCGCTCCAGCGGCTACTCAACCGACCCGCGCCTGGGCGGCCAGACCCAGGGCAAGAGGGTGGTGGCGCAGCTGGCCCAGCTCAACCTGGGACTCCTCCCGGCCCGCGCCGCGCTGGTCAGCGCCAACGGCACCCAGGTGATCGCGAGCGGGGCGAACCCGCTCTCGGGCGATGACCTTGGCACCAGCGTCGCGGGGTGTGTCCCGCCGGGGGGCGACGCCGCCGACACCTTCGCCGTCTCGACACCGACCTACTCGCAGGGTGGCGGCAGCGACCCCGTGGGCGAGGGTTCGGGGGGCGGGGTCGACGGCGTCAACCTCCTCGCCAGTGAGAGCGCAGTGATCGACTCCACGCGCATAGATTGGCCCTCGCTCCTGGCGGGCAACTTCGTCCCAGACTACGCCATCCCCGGCGCAAGCTTGCCGGCATATGGCGCCTCGACGTACAACGTTGGCTACGTGATCGGCAACGCCACCATCCCCGGCAACCCCAGCGGGTCCTGGAGTACGGCCGCGGGGCTTCGCGGTATGCTCGTCGTGACCGGCAACGTCTACCTGTCGGACCAAGCCCATTGGGACGGGATCATCGTCGCCGGCGGCACGATAGGACCGCCGGCCGGCGCTCCGCAGGCGGACTACGTCGTCCACGGCATGGTGATCACCGGTCTCAACAACAGCGTCAGCCCGGGCAGCGTGCCCGTGAACCAGCTGCGCCGCGGCGGCACTCGGATAATCCGGTGGACCTATTGCTATACCCGGGCTTCCATCAGCTCCTTGAACGCCATGGTACCCATCAGGAACGGATGGGTGGACACCTGGACCACCTATTAGGCTCGCCGCTGTCCGGAAATCGCCGAGCGTCCAGAAAACAGCCAGTTCCCAGCCTCAGCCACCATGCGATAACACACTGCAATTCAATGGTTTAGATCACAGCGGCACGGTGGCACGCCCTCCTCGGCCCGGCCGAGACCCGGCAGCTCGAGAGCGTTCAGCTCCAAGCCACCGCTCAGCTCATCGCAGGCGGCTTCGCGGCGGCGCAGGACCAGGCGCGCGACCAGCAGGCACCGGTCCTCATCACCTTGAACCGCGCGGCGCCGACGGGAACGTTGTCCATCGCGAACGGGATGTAGCCCTTGAGTTGTACCCGCATCGCCGCGCCAGTAGCTTCTGGCCATGACGACCACCCAGACCGCCGCGCTCCCCCTCACCGTCCTCTCCGAAGAAGAAGCGATGTTCCAGGGAGCGGTGCGCGACTTCGCCGAAGAGCAGGTCAAGCCGCTGGTTCACGCAATGGACGAGGCGGGCGCCCTCGAGCCGTCGCTCATCCCCCGGGTGTTCGAGATGGGCCTCATGGGGATCGAGATCCCGGACCCGTTGGGCGGCGCCGGGGGCTCGTTCTTCATGGCGGCGCTCGCGGTGGAGGAGCTGTCGCACGTGGATGCCGCGACCGCGATCCTGGTGGACGTCCAGAACACTCTCGTGAACAACTGTCTTCTCCGCTGGGGGAACGACGAGCAGAAGGCGCGTTACGCGCCGAAACTCGCCGCCGAATGGGTTGGCGCGTACGCGCTCTCCGAGGCGGGCTCCGGCTCGGACGCGTTCGGCCTGGCCACGCGGGCCGAGAAGCGCGGCGACCGCTGGGTGCTGAACGGCCGCAAGCTGTGGATAACGAACGGCGCCGAGGCGTCGCTGTACGTCGTGTTCGCGAGCGTCGATACTGCCAAGGGCTACAAGGGCATCACCGCGTTCCTGATCGAGCGGTCCTTCCACGGCTTCGCGGTCGGCAAGAAGGAGGACAAGCTCGGCATTCGCGCCTCGAGCACCACCGAGCTGATCCTCGACGACTGCGAAGTTCCGGACGCGAACGTCCTCGGCGAGGTGGGCAAGGGCTACAAGGTCTCGATCGAGACGCTGAACGAGGGCCGGATCGGGATCGGCGCGCAGATGATCGGGGTGGCGGGCGGCGCGCTCGCCGCGGCCACGTCGTACGTCAAGGAGCGCCAACAGTTCGGCAAGCCGATCGCCGAGTTCCAGGCCGTCCAGTTCCAACTCGCCCAGGCGGCCACCGAGCTGGAGGCGGCGCGCCTGATGGTCTACAACGCCGCACGCCTCAAGGACGCGGGGCATCCGTTCACGCAGCAGGCCGCGATGGCGAAGCTCTTCTCCTCGCAGGTCGCCGAGCGGGTGACGTCGCTGTGCGTGGAGCTCTTCGGCGGGTACGGCTACACCAAGGAGTACCCGGTCGAGAAGTTCTATCGCGACGCCAAGATCGGCACCATCTACGAAGGCACCAGCAACATGCAGCTCCAGACCATCGCGAAGCTGCTGCTCAAGTAAACCTTTCCTTGCCGCCCGGCATCGTACCGGTGTGCCGAGCACCGCGGTCCTCCTCGAGCGGCCCAGGGCGGTCGTGACCGACGCCGTTCGCCGCGCCCAGGCCGGCGACGAGTCTGCCTTCGAGCAACTCTATCGCGAGCACGCGGGCCGGGTCTATGCCGTGTGCCTCCGCCTAACGGCGAACGCGGTGGAAGCGCGCGAGCGCACCCAGGACGTCTTCGTCCGAGCGTGGGAAACGCTGCCGTCCTTCCGGGGCGAGAGCGCCTTTTCGACCTGGCTCCACCGGCTCGCCGTGAACGTCGTGCTGATGGAGCTGCGCACCGCACGGCGACGCGACGCGCGTTTTCTCGCCGAAACCGACGCGCCGGAAGGCGGGGGAGCGGCCCGCGACAGCTCCCCCGCGCTCCGCATGGACCTCGAGGCGGCGGTGGACGCGCTACCGCCCGGCGCGCGACAGGTGCTCGTATTGCACGACATCGAGGGTTACCAACACCAGGAGATCGCGGAGATGCTGGGCATCGCGGAAGGGACGTCCAAGGCGCACCTCTTCCGCGCGCGCCGGCTGCTCCGGGAGGCGTTGAACCGATGAAGAGCCACGACGACTTCGAGCTGAAGCGGGCGCTGGATGCGCTGCCGCGCTCCATCGAGCCGCCGGCCGACTTCTGGCCGGACATCAAGCCGCGCCTGGCTGCGCGTCGCAGGGGGTGGCGGACTGGATCCATGCGGATCGCCGCCTCCATGGCCTTGCTGGCGGCCGGCATCGCCGGCTTCGCCGCGGTCCGACGCACCCAGTCCACCTGGCACCTTGCCGGCGTCTCCGGCGCTCCAAGCCGCGTGTACCGCGTCGGCGAATCGCTCAACACCGACGACACCTCGCGCGCGACCCTCAGGGTCGCGAACATCGGTGAGGTCGAGATCGAGCCCAACACCCGCGTGCGACTGGTCACGGCTCGCGCCACCCTGCACCGCCTCGCGCTCGAGCGCGGAACGATCCACGCCCGCATCTCGGCACCGCCGCGCCTGTTCTTCGTCGAGACGCCCTCGGCGCTCGCAGTGGACCTCGGCTGCGCTTACGATCTCACCGTGGACGAGTACGGGAACAGCGTGTTGCACGTGACGCTCGGCTGGGTCAGCTTCGAGGAGGGCGGAAGGGAATCGCTCGTTCCCGCCGGCATGCGGTCTATCACCCGGACGGGCCTGGGAGTGGGAACACCGTTCGCCGACGACGCGCCGGAGGCGCTCCGCCGCGCGCTGATCGCGTTCGACTTCGAGCAGGGCGGCGATTCGGCGCTCGCGATCGTGCTGCGCGAGGCGCACGCCAGCGACGCCATCACGCTCTGGCACCTCATCTCGCGAGTGGATGCCTCGCGGCGCGCCGAGGTGTACGACCGCCTCGCCTCGCTGTCGCCACCGCCGCAAGGCGTCACGCGCGAAGCAGCGCTCCGCCTCGACCACGCCGCCCTGCGGCTCTGGTGGGAGACGCTGCCGGGCTCGATCCCCATCACGTCGGATTGGGGCAAGACACTGTGGCGGCTGTGGCTGAAACTCACGGCGTGGTGAGACGATGACGCGCCGGTACGCCAGCGCGCTGGCGGCGCTCCTGCTCGCGGGTGCGGCAGGCGCGAAAGTGAAGTCGCAGGACGTCGCAGCCGGCTCGCGCCCCTGGCAAGGCCTGACGCTGACCCAGGTCGCCGGCGGGCTCGACAACCCGCTCTACCTCACCGCGCCCGTCGGCGACCGGCGGCTCTTCGTGGTCGAGCAGCCCGGCCGCATCCGGATCGTGAAGGACGGACGGCTCCTCCCCGCGCCGTTCCTCGACATCACCGATCGGGTCGGGAGCGGTGGCGAGCGCGGGCTGCTTTCCGTCGCCTTCCACCCCCAGTACCGGACCAACGGCCGGTTCTATGTGAACTACACCGACCGGCATGGCGACACCCGGATCGAGCGTTACACGGCGCGCCCCGACGCCGACTCCGCGGACCCCTCCTCAGCCGCCCTCGTCCTGGGCGTGGAGCAGCCCTTCGCGAACCACAACGGCGGGCTCGTGATGTTCGGTCCCGACGGAATGCTGTACGTGGGCATGGGCGACGGTGGGTCCGCCGGCGACCCGTTCGGTAACGGTCAGAAGCGCTCGACCCTCCTCGGCAAGTTGCTGCGCCTCGACGTGGACCATTCAGAGCCGTACGCGGTGCCGCCGGGGAATGCTTTCAACAGAAGGGGAGACAGGGGAGTTAGGGGAGAGAGGGGAGAGAGGGGAGACAGGGGAGAGATTTGGGCGCTCGGCCTGCGCAACCCGTGGCGTTTCGCGTTCGATCGAACAACCGGGCTGCTCTACATCGCGGACGTGGGGCAGAACCGGTGGGAGGAAGTTAATGTCGCGCCCGCAACCCAAGCAGGCCTCAACTACGGCTGGCGCACCGCCGAGGGGGCGCACTGCTTCCTGATACCCGTCTGTCTCCGCGGCGGCCTCGTGGCGCCGGTGCTCGAGTATGACCACTCGCAGGGCTGCTCGATAACCGGCGGCTACGTGTACCGCGGCTCACGCATCCCGACGATTGCCGGGCACTACTTCTACAGCGACTACTGCACCGGCTGGCTGCGCAGCTTCCGCTACGTTGACGGCGCGGCCACGGACCGCCGCTCGTGGAACGTGCCGGGCGTGGGCGCCGTGCTCTCCTTCGGCGAGGATGCCGCGGGCGAGCTCTATGTCCTCTCTGCCAATGGGAGCGTGTACCGGCTCGACCCGGCGCACTAAACGCGGGGGCGCCTCCCGGCATCATACCTCCGTCAGCCATCGCCACCCGGACGGAGGAACGAATCATGAGACCCCAAGCCCGCCTGCTCGCCACGCTCATCGCACTCACCGCGGCTACTCCGCTCGTCGCCGGCGCGCCGTGGATCTCCATCGAGCTCCCGGCCAACCGGATCGACCCGGAAACGCGGGGCGCCTACCTGGTCGTGCGCACCTACCATCACGCCACGCCGGCGCAGCTCATCATGCGCGGCACCGCCGAAAGCCTGGTGAACGGCGCCCGTCGTTCGGTGACGCTCTCGTATCGCTCGACCAGCCAGACCGGCGTCTTCGCGCTCGACAAGACGTGGGGCGACGCCGGCCCGTGGGTCCTGGACATCCGGGCCTTCAACGGCAGCCTCGAGATGTCGGCTGTGGTGGGTGTCGGGACGACCGGAGAAGCGGTCTTTGTGCGGGTACCGCTGGGACTCGGTGGCGCTCCTCGAACGGTCTCCCGCGGCGAAGTGGACGCCATGCTCCAGGCGCTCGCCCGCGGCCAGACGCCGCCGCCGCTGGCCGCCGGCGGCGGGGCGCTGGGTCGCGTGCTCGCGTCATTGCGTCGGTGAGACATATAATTCGGCCGGACAACTTCGGAGCCGGTCATGAAATGGGCGCTGATGGTTCTCGGGGCGCTGGTAGCGCTGGTCATCGTCGCCGCCGTCGTCGGCCTGTTCCTGCCCAAGGGCCACGTAGCCACCCGGACCGTTCGCATCGACAAGCCGCCGGACGAGGTGTGGGCCACCATCACAGACTTCGCCGCAGTGCCGCAGTGGTTCGCCGAGATCAAGAGCTCCGAGCGCATCGCCGACATCAACGGGCACCCCGCCTGGCACGAGAACTTCGGCGGCTTCACGGCGGACATGGAAACGGCCGAGTGGGACCCACCGCGGCGGATGAAGCGCGAGGTGCACTCCACCAACGCGGGCTTCCGAGGGTCGTGGACCTTCGAGCTGGGGCCGACCGACGGCGGTACGCGGCTCACGATCACGGAGGCGGGTGAGGTGGACAACCCGATCTTCCGGCTCATGACCCGCTTGATGGACCAGACCGCCACGATCAACAAGTACACGGCAGCGCTCGGCCGGCGGCTCGGGACGGAGGTCGAGGCTCGCGACTGAAGTCGCGGCTCGGCGCCTGCCGCTGAAGCGGCGCGCGTCGCTTTAGCGACAGCCCTTTGCCGAGCCGCGGCTTCAGCCGCGAGGGAACCGTTGCACCGACCGTCGCGTCCGGTTAAGTTGTGTGTAGACATAGCCACCCGCCTTGGCGATGGCGGTCCCCGAGTTGTGGGGCCGTAGCCGGGGACAGGGTGGCGTTTTCTTTCGGGGTTGCCCAATGGACGAACCGACCAAAGCCGACCTGCTGAACGCGCCCGTCGTGCATATCGACATCAAGCAGCACGACGTCCGGCCCCTGGTGGACGCCATGGCGGACATGGCCTTCCAGTCGCGCAACCTCGGCCGCGCCGCGCGGATCTTCGACCGCATGCTGGCCGACAAGGACTGCTCGACCATCGTGTGCATGGCGGGCTCGCTCGTCTCCGCCGGCCTCAGACAGGTCTTCATCGACCTGGTCGAGAACCGGATGGCCGACGCCGTCGTCGCCACCGGCGCCAACATCGTGGACCAGGACTTCTTCGAGGGCCTGGGCTTCAAGCACTACCGGGGCGACACCCGCGCCGACGACGACATGCTGCGGCGCAACGCGATCGACCGCATCTACGACACGTACATCGACGAGGACAACCTCCGCGAGTGCGACATGACGATCGCGAAGATCGCGGACGCCATGCTGGAGAACGGCGGCCCGCGGGCTGTCAGCTCGCGCGAGTTCATCCGTGAGATGGGCGCCTGGCTCGCCGTCAACCGGCCGGACTCTAAGTCCATCGTCCTGGCCGCGTACCGGGCCGAGGTGCCGATCTTCGTCCCCGCGTTCTCCGACTGCTCGGCCGGATTCGGCCTGGTCTACCATCAGGTCCAGCATCCGGACGGCTACATCGCCCTCGACTCGGCCGCGGACTTCCGCGAGCTGACGCAAGTCAAGCTGGCCGCCGGCGCGACCGGGCTCTTCATGGTGGGTGGCGGCGTGCCGAAGAACTTCGCGCAGGACATCGTCGTGGCGGCGGAGATCCTGGGCCACGACGCCGAGATGCACCGGTACGCGGTGCAGATCACCGTGGCCGACGAGCGCGACGGCGCCCTCTCGGGCTCCACACTTCGCGAGGCCAACTCGTGGGGCAAGGTGCAGCTGGGCGAGGAGCAGATGGTCTTCGCGGAGGCCACGGTCGCCCTCCCGCTGATCGCGGGGTACGCGTACCACCGCGGGGCGTGGCGGGCGCGCGAGGCCAAGCGGTACGCCAAGCTGTTCGCGGCGGAGGCGGCGCGGAAGTAGCGCCGCTCGTGCGCGGGGAGTTAGGCGAGGGGCGTCGCGGTGCGGCGCCCTTCGTGCTTCCTGTTCACTCGAAGCGCGGCTCGAGCTCGACGCCAAGTCCGTCGGCAACGCGGTTCACGAAAGCGTAGTACGCCGTCACCGCGCAAATGTCGTGGATGGCCCGGTCGTCGAAGCCCACGTCGCTCAGGCGCGCTACATCCGCGGCCGAGATGCTGCTCGGCTCGGTGGTGAGTCGCACGGCGTAGTCCAGCATCGCGCGGTCGGCGGGTCCGAGATCGAGCGAGCGCCAGTCCCGGATCAGGGAATCAGCGAACACCGCCGCGGCCACGGCCGACCGGCCGGCGAGACTCAGCAGCTGACGGAGACCCGCTCCGTGATGCTGTATTCAATAGTGACAGTGGTTCGCGGCCGATACCACGACGGCGAGCATCTCCCGCTGGATGCGCGTCAGCGGGCCCGGTCCGCGCATCAGCTCTACGTAGAGCTCGTAGTGATGGCGCATGACCCGCGAATGAACCCCGTGGATCCGCAGGATGTTGTCCTGGTCCGGGACGCGATCGTCGGCTGGCACTTGCTCGTCGGGTGCGTACGGGATGAATGCCACGGCTGGCCGCCTCACAAATAGTTGACAAAACGTCGGGGCCGCCTCGCCAGATCTGCGGCGGCTCGGCGCCGCCGTCAGGCCGTCGGTCGCGCCGGAGGCCGCTCGGCGCCCCCTCCGCGTTACGTGGCGCGACTCAGGCCCCGACCGACAGGTCCCAGCGTTGCGGCGCGAAGGCGTCGTCAAGCGGCGTATCGGCCAGGTGGTTCACGTAGTTGCTGAGCGTCTTGAGCGCGACGAGCGCGAACACGTCGAGCGCGTGGCCCCGGTCGTATCCGGCCTCCTGGAACGTCTTGAGGTCGCCGTCGTTCAAGCGTCCGCGCGCGCGCACCACCGCGACGGCGAACCGGCGCAACGCTTCGAGCTTCCGGTCGTCCACGGGCAGTCGCTTTCGCGCGGCGTCCACCGCGGCCGTGGGAGCCTTCACCATGGCGGCGATTGTGGAGTGGGCTGCGACGCAGTAGGGGCAGCCGTTTTCGGCGCTTACGGCGATAGCGATTATCTGCTGCTCAGCCGGAGTGAGCCGGGCCCGGTCGAGCGCGCCGGCGATGCCCAGATAGGCTCCGAGCGCCGCCGGGGACTCGGCGAGTACGCCGAGCAAGTTCGGGACGAACCCGTAGGTTTGACGGGCGGCCTCGAGGAGCGGGCGGGATGCCTCCGGGGCCGTGGCGAGAGTGTGGACCGGGAACGACATGGCGGGTCTCCTGGAATAAGTCAGTTGGATAACTTACTCCCTCTTAACGCGCCACCACTCGCTTTGGTTCCCGTCCCCCGCGCACCTCCGCCGCCAGCGCCCGCATCCGTTCCCGCAGTACGCCGGGGTCGCGCAGGCCCTGCGCGATCTGCGCCGCCCCCTGCTTCGCCGCCAGCAGGGCCACGGCCTGCCGCCGGGCCCCCGCCGACGTGAGGCCCATGGCGCGGTACTGGCCCGCCAACCAGTCCAGCTGGCGCCTGAGGAGCCGGGAGCCCCGGGTCGCGAGCGGCCCGCCTCGGCGCTCCAACTCGCCGGCCAGCACACCGAACGGGCAGCCGTAGCGCGTCACGGCCGCCGCCTGCTCACCAAACACCTCGAGCAGGCGGGCCACCCGCTCGGCCGGCCCGGCCGCCGTTTCGGCCGTGGCGATCGCGGCTTCGATCGCCTCCAGTCGCGCGTCGATCACGGCCTCGGTTAGCTGGTCCTTCGTCCTGTAGTAGTAGTAGACGTTGCCGAGGGGCACGCCGGAGGCCTCCGCCACCTGGGCCAGCGTAGTGGCCTCGAGTCCCCGGCGGTGAATCAGCCGCGCGGCCGCGTCCACCAGCCGCTGCCGCTTGTCTCGTCTGGCTTCGCGCACGGGTGAAGATTGGCGTGCGACCCGCCGGGCCGGCAAGCCGGGGCCCGGGCGCGCGGGCAGACTAGCCGCGCAGGATGAGGGCCACCGCCGCGGCCAGCGCGACCACCACGGCCGCAACCGCGACCGCCACGCGCCAAAAACGCCGCGGCCGGGCCGCCGGTCGACCTGCGCTCAGGTCTTCCAGCGCCTCGTGGAACTCGGCGGCCGTGGCGAACCGATCCTCCGGCTCCTTCGCCAACGCCTTGGCCAGCACCCGCTCGAGCTCGCGGGGCGCCAGGTCGAGCGAGCGCCGATGCTCCGGAGGCGTGTCCGTCAAGCGGCCGCTTCTGCTGGAGGAGCGATCGGGCCAACTCGCCGGCGGCTCGCCCACCAGCATCTCGTAGAGCACGCAGCCCAGACTGTAGATGTCGGTGCGCTCGTCCAACTTGGCGCTCCCCATGGCCTGCTCGGGGCTCATGTAGCCCGGGGTACCCATGACCTTGTCGGGCATGGTGAGCTTCTCGAACCCACACGCGTCGCACGCGCGGGCGAGGCCGAAGTCCGCCACCAGGGTGTGGCCCTCGGAGATGAGGATGTTCTCCGGCTTGATGTCGCGGTGGATGATGCCGTGGGCGTGGGCGTACGCCAGCGCGTCGGCCGCGTCGCGGGTGAAGTGCAGGATCTCGCCGAGGGTGAGTTTGGGCTCGCGCTCCAGACGCGCCCGGAGCGCCTCGCCCTCGATGTAGGGCATCACGTAGTAGAGGAGGTCCCCAGCCTCGCCCGCCGCGAAGATCGGCACGATGTGGGGGTGCGAGAGCTGGCCGGCCAGCTCGATCTCCCGGCGGAAGCGCTCCCGCGTGGTCGGGCTCGGAACCGCCGGATCCATGACCTTGATCGCGACTTTACGGCTCGGCTTCCGCTGCAGCCCCAGGTAGACCGTGGCCATGCCGCCACGGCCGACCTCGCCGAGCACGTTGTACTCGGCGGTCAGGGCGGAGCGGAGCGTCTCGAGCGTATCGGGCATACTCCTCCAGAATGCGGCCGCCGGCTTCCAGGTTCCCCGGAGGCCTGCGATGTCCCGCCGGGCCGCCAACTCAGCCGGTGAGTCGCCGTACCGTGGACAGCGTGATAACCGCCCCGAGCAGGGCGGACAGCACCGCAACCAGCAATCTCCGGCACGCCGGCGGGAGCGGGAACACGCGGTGGATACCGCGTCTTGGTATCCGCAAGTACCATAACGAAGGTCATCACCACGGCCAAAGGGGATCAAGTGACCTGGGCATTCGCACCTGTCTGGAACGGCGCGCTGACGTACGACCGCTTCGTGAAGGAGTCCACGGAGCATTGCGGGGACCCTGGGAACCGGGCGTTCCAACTGCCGCACCGCACGGCCAGGGCGCCCTATCGCTGATGATCCTCAAAGGTAGTGGTGCCGGGGAACATCAGCGCGAACCCGTACCACCGCGTGAACAGTTGCAAGGGCCGTTCGGCGCGCCGTCGCCGGCCGAGGGCGTCGGCGACCACTCCTCCTCGGAAGGCGTCGCCGGTGTCGAGGCGCAGCGTATCCGCGCTCCAGTGGGCGGCCGTGGCCATCGTGAAGATCGCGGCGGGAGCGCCCGCTCCCGCGTCGAAGAACACGAGTAGGCGCCTGCCGGCGAGGGTGTCCACGAGCACGTTCCCCGCGGCCCGAATGGTTTCGAGCGGGTAGTAGCGAGCGGTCGAGTCGATCCACACGCCGAGGCCGACATCCATCGTCGGACGACGGGTGTCCTCCCGGCTCATGGTGCGCAGGAAGATCGGCCCGAGGACGGGTACTCGCTCGGCGAGTGGCGCCCACCGGCTCGGCTGGCGCACCGGCCGATCCGAGACGGCCACGCGGACGTCGGGGTTCGCGGCAAGCGCTTCGCGTGCCGTCGTGTGCAGGAGGTTGCCCGGGGACCCCAGGCGCCGACCCTTCAGCGGCCCGTAGAGGCAGCTGCCGGTGACGTGATGCCAGAGCGAGCGCGTCTCGCGGTCGCGAAGAATCGAGACGCCGTCGTAGAGTCCGGCGAACTCGAAGTGCAGCAGCCTCTGGTCCACGATGGGAGTCAACCTGACCCCCGTATTGCAGACGGGTCAGAACGACACCATCCAGGGCTCGCCCGCGATCTCGCCCTGGGCGACGTGGTGGTAGGTCATCTGCGCCGTGATCAGGGCGAGCGGACCGGCTCGGGTGTCGAAGACGAGGACCGGCGTGTCCTCGTCCACCGTGTGATCGTCCAAGGCATCGCGAAGGCGCACGGTGTTCGCCACCATGAACGGCGCGAAGACGGTCGTATCGTTGATCGCGGCGCGGCCCAGGTCGAAGTCCTGTGGCAGGACGGGGCGCGCAGGAAGCGCGACGAGAGCTGCCGCCAGGCAGAGGGACAGTACCGGCTCGCGACCGAGCACGCACGTCATCGGGGCCTCCGGAGTGTTCCCCAGGTAAAGCGCGAGCGGGTTCCGGAGTTCGCGCGGCGGCGGCCGCGGCGCCGGAACTTCCCCCGGCATGCGCCGGACGCCGACCTCGTGAGGCGCGAGTCTCTCCGGGCCTACCAACCGCGCCGCCGGAGTCGCACCACGCGCTTGCCACCGAACGCAACGACGTACAGCGCGCCATCCTCCGCGACGGCGAGGTCCGTGGGCCGCTCGAGCGAGTCGGCCATCTGACCGAGGTAGTGACCCTCGCGCGTGAAGATCTGCACGCGGTCGTTGTAGAAATCAGCCACGTAGACCCTGCCGCCCGTGACCTCGACACCAGTGGCGACGCGGAACCACCCCTTGAGGCGTCCCGGGAGACCGATGCCGAGCGGTCCGCCCCACCTGCGCACGTACTCGCCGCCGCGGCCAAACACCTGCACGCGGTTGTTGTACGCGTCGGCGACGTAGAGCAGCGAGTCCTCGAGCGCCACGTCCGTCGGGTAGTGCAGGCGCGCCGCGCCGGCGCGACCGGGCCGACCGACGACGCGTACCCGGCCAGGGTCGAAGGCCTGGACGCGATGATTGAAGAAGTCGGCCACGAAGACCGTGTCCCCCTGGGCCACCGCTCCGGCTGGGGCGTCAAGCTCGCCGGGTCGCGGCCCCGAGCTGCCGCCCACACGGCGCACCACACGACCACTCGTATCAAGCACCGTCACTCGGTCGGCGAGGTACTCCGCGACGTACAGCAAGCCGTCCGTCCCGCGCGTGATGTGCATGGGGCGCCGGAGCTCCAGCGTCGTGTCCCCCCACGCGGCGACCGTTGCGCCTCCGGTGTCGAACACGACCACGCGATTCGCCCCCGCGTCCGTGACGTAGAGCCGGCCACCGGCGAC
>JAUYOW010000125.1 GCA_030697825.1 Gemmatimonadales bacterium
CGGTCACCGGCTGAGAGGGCAGCAAACGCGGTCACTAAGGCCGGTTCGTGAACCGTGAGGCGGAGGGGCGCTGTCTGGCCCCTCCGTCCTCGCGCGCATGAGAGTTCCTATCCTTTAGCCATCCATCGCGCGCAGCACCGCCGTGAGCGTCGCGTCGCAGGTCACGGGAGGGTTGGCGTAGCGCGGGACGATTCCCTCGAGTTCTCCGCGGTGGTAGCCGACCACCGCGTCCGGGTCCTTGAGCACGTGCCCGGTGAGGATCGCGCACACGCGCTGGCTCCGCCCGATCACTCCGCGTTCGACGAGCTTGCGAATCCCGGCCACCGCGGCGCACGACGCGGGCTCGGCCCCAATCCCCGCGGCGTCCACGCGGGCCTTGGCGTCGAGGATTTCCTGGTCGCTCACCTGCTCGACGACGCCTTCGGTCGCGTGGATCCCACGCAGGCACTTCTTCCACGACACGGGACTGCCAATGCGGATGGCGGTGGCGATCGTGTGGGGCTCGGGCACCGGTACCAGCGGCGTTCGGCTCGTATACGCCCGGTAGAGCGGGTTCGCACCCTCGGCCTGCACCACGCCGATGCGGGGAAGCTTCGAGATGAGACCCAGGGAGCGAAGCTCGGCGAGCCCCTTATAGGTCGCCGAACTGTTGCCGAGATTGCCGCCCGGCAGCACGATCCAATCGGGGATCTGCCAGCGCAGGTTCTGCAGCAGCTCGAACGCGATCGACTTCTGCCCTTCGATGCGGAACGGGTTGATCGAGTTGACGAGGTAGATCGCGCGTTCACGACACACGTTCTCGACGAGTTCCATCGCGGCATCGAAGCTGCCGCGAATCTGGATCGTCCGGGCTCCGTAGGCGAGGGCCTGGCTCAGCTTTCCATACGCGATCTTGCCCTCCGGAATGAGCACGAACGACTGCATGCCGCATGCGGAGGCGTACGCGGCCATGGAGGCCGAGGTGTTGCCGGTCGAGGCGCAGGCGATGCTCGTCATCCCCAGCAGGCGCGCGACGCTGATGGCGACGGTCATGCCGCGATCCTTGAACGACCCGGTCGGGTTCTCGCCCTCGTGTTTGAGCGACAGGTTCTCCAGACCCGCGTAGTCCGCGAGCGAACGCGAGCGGTAGAGGTTGGTGTTCCCTTCGGGTTTCGTGAAGATCCGATCCTCTTCGAGCGGCAGCACCCATTCCCGGAATCTCCACACCCCCGACCGGTCGCTGGCGCGGAACGAGCCGAGGCGCTGATCCAGCGTGGCGAAGTCGACGCGCGCGGGATGGCGGTCGAAGGCGTGCACGACGTCGAGCGTCCCGCCGCAGTCGCAGCGGTAGCGCATCGCGAGGCCATGATGTACGGCTCCGCAGTCCACGCACGTGAGGTTCCAGAGCGGTTCGATCACAGTTCGCGCGCTCCCGGGCAATCCGCAGGTGACAACACCGTCGACGACTCGAGGCCCGCGCGCAGGAATGCCTCGCTCATCGCGCGCGCTGCGTCCGCGGCCATCCGCTCGGAGTGGCAGAGCGCGAAGATCGAGGGACCCGAACCGCTGATCGAGCTCCCGAGCGCCCCGGCCTTCAACGCGGCGGCGATGACGTCGGCGCATCCGGGAATCAGATGCGCCCGCGCGGACGTGACCACGTCGTCGGTCATGCAGCGTGCGAGCAGCGCGAGGTCGCCCGAGAAACAGGCGCTCGCGAATGCGGCGAGGTTGGCGGTGCCGAGGACCATCTGCGGGAGCGGCACGTCGCGGGGGAGTGCCGCACGGGCCGCGCGCGTGTCGACGACGTGGCGCGGAGTGACCACCGCCACGGTAAGTCCCTGCGGGATCGGCAGCCGGATCAGGTCGAGCGGATCGATGGAGCGGATGAGGATGAGCCCGCCGAGCAGCGCCGGCGCCACGTTGTCCGCATGCCGTCCTGCGACCGCGGCCTCGGCCTCGACACACGGAGCGATCAGCTCGGTCTTGCGCAGGGGAGAGCCGACCAGCACGTTGACGGCGAGTGCGGCCGCTGCGGCACTCGCGGCCGAGCTGCCGAGACCCGATCCGATCGGCAGACCCTTCGCGATCTCAAGCTCGACACCCACGGCCACGCCGGCACGCTCGAGTGTCCGCGCGGCCGCGATGCCGGCGGTGTTCCTTTGAGCATCCGCCGGCAGTGCCCCGCCGTCGCCCGTGATCGAGACGATGCGCACGCCACGCTCCGCCGCGAAGCGCGCGGTGACCGTGTCGCCCGGTCCCGCGAGTGCCAGCCCCAGCACGTCGAAGCCGGGGCCGAGATTGGCGACGGTCGCGGGAGCGAACGCGCTCACGCCACCCGCGCGCTCGCGGTGCGCGCTCATCGGCGCTCCGCCGCGATTCTCAGAATGTCGCCGACCACTCCCATGGCGGTGACCTCGACTCCGGCACCGGGGCCCATCACGACCAGCGGCCTCACGTCGTAGCGCTCGGACGTGAACACGATCAGATTGTCGGTCCCGTGCAGACGTCCGGCGGGAGAATCAAGCGCCACGGAGACCAGTCCGACCTCGATGTGGTCCGCCGCGATCCTCGCCATGTAGCGCAGCACGTGTGCGTCGTTGCGGGCGGCATCGACGCGCAGGCGCATCGGGGCATCGTAGGACGCGAGCTGTTTCAGGAACTCGTCCTTGCGCAATCCCGCGAGGGACGGGTCGACGAGGCTCTCGGCGTTCACGGATTGACTGGCGAGAGCGAGCCCCGAGATCCGGCCGAGGATCACGGCCTTGCGAGCGACATCGGCACCCGAGAGGTCGGCGATGGGATCGGGCTCGGTGTATCCCAGCTCCATCGCCTCCGCCACCGCGCGCGAGAACGGCATTCCTTCCTCGAGGCGCGCCATCACGAAACCGAGCGTCCCCGACAGACAGCCTTCCGCGCGGATCAGGCGGTCGCCGGTTCCGAGCAGCATCTCGAGCGTATCCACGACCGGAAGCCCCGCGCCGACCGTGGCCTCGGCCCTGAGCAGGCGTCCCGCGGCCTCGGCCGCAGCGCGCAGCGCGCGGAATGTCGCCAGCGAACCCGCGAGCGGCTTTTTGTTCGCCGTCACCACGTCGCACCCGAGACGGAACGCCTCGAGATAGGCGTCGTGCGTCCCATCCGAGTCGGACACGTCGACCAGCACCGGACGCGCGAGGCGGTAGCGCATCGCGTCGGCGACCATCTCGACCGGATCGGAGGACGCCGTCGCCCCATCCGACGATGCCAGCGGGATGCCGGACTCCTTCTTGCGCCAGATCGCATCGAGCTCCGCAGGCGTGATGCCATTCGGCCGGAACAGGTAGCCACTGCGATCGGCCACGGCCACGATCCGCGGCGAGAGCCCGAAGCGCTCGAAGAAATGTCCGCTGCGCTGCAGCACAAGCCCCGCCAGCGCGCGCCCGATCTTGCCGCAGCCGAGCAGGAGGAGATCGAGGCGACGCGTGGTGTCTTCCCCCGTATCGAGACGATCGAGACCGAACTCGGCATGCAGCGCGCGGATCGCGTCGGGGGTCCGCGCGTCGGTGACCGCGAGCGAGATGTTGAGCTCCGATGAGCCCTGCGCGATGGCGAGCACGTTGATGCCGCGGGCACCGAGCGCCGAAAACACGCGCGCCGCGACCCCCGGCGTGTGCGCCATGCCGAGACCCACGACCGCCACGAGTCCCACGCCGCGGCGGACCGCGATCTCGTCGACGCTTCCGAGCGACAGATCGCCGCGCAGCTCCAGCTTGAGCGCGGTCTCCGTCTCCGTGGCCTGTTCGGCCGGGACCGCGAGGCAGATTGAACACTCGGAGCTCGACTGGCTGATCATGGTCACGCTGATCTTCCGGCTCGCGAGCGCGCCGAACACGCGCGCGGCGACACCGGGAACGCCGGCCATGCCCTTGCCCTCGATCGAGACCAGACAGTGCTCGCGCACCGCGGTCACGGCCTTGACCGGATGCGAGCCGGGAGTGAAGGTTCCATCGACCACGGTTCCCGCGCGGTCCGGCGCGAACGAGTTGCGCGTGCGCACCGGGATTCCGAGCGCCGCCACCGGAATCATCGTGCGCTGGTGGAGAACCTTGGCGCCGTAGTACGACATCTCCGCCGCCTCACGAAAATTGAGCTGGCGGATGACGCTGGCTTCGGGAACGATCCGCGGATCCGCGCTGAACACACCGTCGACGTCGGTCCAGATCGTGACTTCGTCGGCATGGAGCGCCGCGGCGACCAGGGTCGCCGTGAGGTCGGAACCACCGCGTCCGAGCGTCGTGGTGGCACCATCCGGCGCGCGCCCGCAGAAGCCGGTCACGACCGGAATCTCCCCGCGTTCGAGCACGGGAAGCAGGGCCCCGGCGATCGTGTGGCGCGCGATTTCGGGAAGCGCATTCGCCTCGCCGAAGCGTTGATCCGTCTCGAGAAAGAGGTCAGCGTCCATGGCCTGCGCGGGAACGCCGCACGCGCGCAGCGCGAGCACCAGCAGACGCACCGACATCTTCTCGCCCGCGGCGATGATCTGGTCGCGCGTCCGGAGCGAGAGGTCGCGCAGCAGGCTGGCCGCGCGCGCCAGCTCGGCGATCTCGGCGCAGGTCGCGCGGAAGAACGCGAGCGTCGCGTCCGGCGCCTCCGCCGCGAGCGCGCGCAGTGCCACCTCGTGGAGCTCGAGAATCTCCGCGACGATCGCGAGTGCGGCGTCGCGCTCGCCGTGGGCCGCGGCCGTGGCCGACGCCACCAGCCGGTCGGTGACCCCGGCCATGGCCGACGCGACTGCGACGACCCGCGCGCGCGGCGCGACCTCGGCAAGGATGGCGGCGCACCCCGAGATGCGGCGGGCGTCGCCGACGCTCGTGCCCCCGAACTTGTGCACTTCGAGACGAGTCATTGGTCCTTGAGCCATGGCGCGCAAGATATCGCGCCGCTGGCCAAAGTCCTATCCGGTGCTCCACATGCGCTGGACACGTACGGGATGGATGCGCTGGTGCGATCTAAGAGCATCCGCGCCCGTGGCGCCGCACCCGATGGGGAGGATCCATAGCTCGACCAGAAAATCGCCTTCGTCGGCTACGGCACGATGGCGGAAACCGTAGTCTTCACCCGGTCTCCCTCGCCCGCACTCCCGCTCGTTTGAACATCCTTCCTGGGATTGTAGGATCTTCCTCGCCAACGACCGCACAGTCGCTCGCTGGCGTAGCACTCCGGCTGCGAGCCGCACCGCTAGGTACGGGCGCTTGCTCCGCCCAGATTTGCCGCGGGAGTCCTCGTCACATTGGCGCTGCTCTCCGCGGCGTGCAGCGACTCCGCGTCCCGCATCAACGCGCCCCCGCTCCTCTCCAGATCGGCCGCGGCGTCGAATTTCGCGGTGCTCGCCAATGCGGCGGTGACCTGCACGGACGGGGCCATCACCGGAGACGTGGGCACCTTCCTCGCCACCCCCACCGGCTCGGTCACCCTGACCAGCTGCCCCATTGCGGGGACGGTTCTCGTGGGGGATGGGGTCGCCACGCAGGCTTTCAATGACTTCCTCAGCAGGTACGCGGCGCTCGCGCCCCAGCCGG
>JAUYOW010000126.1 GCA_030697825.1 Gemmatimonadales bacterium
GACCTGGACGAAGTGCTCGCGCTTGCCGATCGGGTCGCCGTGATGGTGGAGGGACGCTGGATCGAGCTTCCGCGTACCGCCACTCGCGAAGAGGTAGGCGCGCGGATGCTGGGTAGCGCGGCGTGAAGCTGCGGGCGCGGCCGGCGGCGTTCGTCGCCCTGTTACTGGTCGCGGTGCTCTGGTTGGTGGCGCGGCGCGCCGGCACGGGTTCACCGCAATCCCGGGTCGAAGCCGATACGGCGCGCGGGCCATTCCGGCGCGAGCCGGTATTCGTGCGCGCGGACCAGGTCGGCGTGCCGATCGGCGACACGGTGAAGGGGCTCACCATGTTCCGAGGCAACGCGACGCGCACCTGGTACGGACAGGGGCCGATGCCCCGGAACCCCGCGGTACTGTGGCGGTATCCCCGCCGGCCGATGTGCGCCACCTCCGTCGTGGGTCGAGAGCCGCTCATCTGGTGCGGGAGCGGGTGGACGGGCCAGCCATCGGTGGTGGAGCGCGGTGACGGCGTCGAAGTGATCGTCGGCACGTACGACCGGAGAATCCACTTCCTCGACGGCGCCACGGGGCGCGAGCGGCGGCCGAGCTTCGCCACCGGCGACATCATCAAGGGCTCGGTGACGGTGGATCCGGATGGTTTCCCGCTGCTCTATTCCGGCTCGCGCGACAACTACTACCACGTCATCGCTCTCGACCGGCCGCGGCCCACCGAGTTATGGCGCCTTTCCGCACGGGATGCGCCGCATCCGATGTGGAACGACGACTGGGACGGCAACGGCGTCGTGATAGACGACTATCTGTTCGAGGGCGGCGAGAACGGCTGGTTCTACGTCGTCAAGCTGAACCGACGGTACGACGAGCACGGGCTGGTGCAGGTTGCGCCGCGGGTGCTGGTGCGTTTCCCGTCGTTCGACGACTCGCTGCTGGCGGCGATCCGCGACCGGGAGGTGAGCATAGAGAACTCGCCGGCGCTGTTCGGCAACAGCGTCTTCTTCGCCAACAGCGGCGGGGTGGTGTGGGGCCTCGACCTCTCGCACCTCAGGGATTCCTCGCGCGCCGAGCCGTTCTTCCGCTACTGGACGGGCGACGACACGGACGCCTCGATCGTGATAGACGAAGAGGGGATGCTCTACGTCGCGTCGGAGCAGCAGCGGTTCAACGCGCGGGGGCGGGCGGTGGGGCAGCTACAGAAGTTGGACCCATCGCGCGCGGACCCGCGGGTGTGGGGGATCGCGATCCCGCGCGGCGGCGGCGAACCGCTGGGCGGAGTGTGGTCCACTCCAGCGCTGTTCGGCCGCATGCTCTTCGTCACCACCAACTCCGGTCGTCTCCTCGGCGTGGATCGGGACAGCGGCGTCATCCGCTGGGAGAAGCCGCTGCCGCCGCACGCGTGGTCGTCGCCGGTGGTGGTGGACAGTGTGCTGCTCGTGGGGGACTGCGAGGGCGTGCTTCACGCGTACGACGTCCGCCGGCCGGAGGTTGAGCCGCCGGTGCTCTGGGAGTTCCGGCTCGAGAGCGGCGCGTGCATCGAGTCGACGCCGGCCGTGTGGAAAGGACGGATCTATGTCGGGGCGAGAGATGGGTATTTCTATGCGATAGGTGATAGGTGATAGTGGTGAGAAAGGGAGAAGTGAATGGGTGAGAGGGGGAGTGAGGGGAGTGAGGGGAGAAGGACAAGTGACGTGAGAGGTGCTGGTCGGTGAACGAGGTTATTGCCGCGCTCATTCGAGGGACGCCGTTGCTCATCACGGGGCTGGCGGTCGCGCTCGCGTTCCGCGCGGGGATCTGGAACATCGGGGCAGAGGGTCAGTTCTACGCTGGAGCGGTTGCGGCGGCGTGGATAGGGACCCGGTGGGGCGTGCATTCGCCATTGATCGTGCTTCCTCTGGTGATGATCGCGGCGGGACTTGCGGGAGCGTTGTGGGCGGCGGCTCCGGCGCTGCTGCGCGCGCGATTCGGGGTGCTCGAGGTCATCACGACTATAATGCTGAACTTCGTAGCCGAGCATCTGGTGAGCTTCCTCGTGCAGGGCCCGCTCCAGGAGTCGGGGCACACGTATCCGCAGACGGACCCGATCGCCGCGGCGGCCCGCCTCGCGCCCATCGTGCCCGGGACGCGGCTGTCGTGGGCGTTCCCGCTGGCCGTGCTGCTCGCGGTGGTGATGTGGGTGTTCTTCGAACGTACCCGCGCCGGTTTCGCGCTTCGGGCGACCGGCGCCAACCCGATAGCGGCGCGGATCGCGGGCCGGATCCCGGTCACCCGCGTGGCGACCACGGCCTTCCTTGTTTCGGGCGCCATCGCCGGCCTCGCCGGTGCCGCCGAAGTGAGCGGCGTGACGTTCGCGCTCTACGAGCGGCTGTCGCCCGGCTACGGGTACACGGCCATCGCGGTCGCGCTGCTGGCGGGACTTCACCCGCTCTGGATAGTCGTGAGCGCGTTGTTCTTCGGCGCGCTCGAGGCGGGGGCAGCAATGCTCCAGCGGACGGCGGGAATCCCGTCCGTCACGGTCTACGCGATCGAGGCAGCGATCATCCTCGCGCTCGTGGTGGGCCATCGAGTGGTGCGTCGTGCAGACGCCTGACGTCACGAGCGCGGCGACGCTGGCCGCCTTCCTCGAAGCGACGGTGCGCGTGGCCACCCCGCTCGGCCTCGCCGCCCTGGGCGAGACGGTAACGGAACGCTCCGGCGTGATCAACGTGGGCCTCGAGGGCGCGATGCTCGCGGGGGCGCTCGCGGCGGCGCTGGGCGCGCTCGGGCTCGGCGGTGCGTGGGGAGGCCTCGCCGCGGCAGCGCTGGCCGGCGCGGCCATCGCCGCGCTCTTCGCTCTGGTGGCGGTACGGATGGGCGGCGATCAGATCGTCGCCGGGACGGCCATCACGCTGGGGGCGGTCGGCGTGACGGGGGCGGTGTATCGTGCGGCCTTCGGCGCCACCGGGGCCGCACTCTCGCTGCCGACGTTCGCGCCGCTCCGGGTGCCCGGCCTCGCTTCGCTGCCGCTGATCGGTCCGGCCCTGTTCGACCAGCCCGCACCGACGTATCTCCTCTTCGTCGCGGTGCCGTGCGCGTGGTACGTGCTGGCGCGCATGAACCTCGGACTCTCGTTGCGGGCGGCCGGAGAAGCGCCGGCCGCGGCTGCGGCGGCCGGCCTCGACGTGCGGCGTCTGCGTCTCGGGGCGACGGTTTTCGGCGGGATGATGGGCGGCATCGCCGGCGGGGCGCTCGTGCTCGCGCAGGCGGGGACCTTCGCCGAGAAGATGACCGCGGGCCGCGGCTTCATCGCGATCGCGATCGTCGTCCTGGGCCGGTGGAACCCGCTGGGCGCGTTCGCGGCGGCCCTCGTCTTTGGCGCGGCGAGCGCGCTACAATTCGCGTTCCAGGCGGCCGGGCTGGAGGTACCGTATCAGTTCTTCCTGATGGCGCCTTACGGGTTGACGTTGTTGGCGCTCGCGGGGGTGGGGGGACGGGTGAGGGCGCCGGCGGGGCTTGGGAAGAACTACGAGGCGTGAGAAACGAGATGATAGTGATAGGAGATGGGTGATGAGGTGATGGAGTGATGAGGTAACTGAGGCCGAACCCAGGGAGAGAGGTGCACGTGAGGGTAAGCCGAGGGATATGGGCTCGGGTTGCGGCAGCGCTCTGGTGCGTGGTGACGGCGATCGGATGTCATCAGCCGAGGCCGGAGGCGGCCCAGCCTGAGCCGGGACGACCGGAGCAGGCCAGGCCGGGCGTGCAGACGGGAATCTTCGGGCCATCGTCGTCACCGGTATTCGAGCTGCCGCGGCGCGCGGCGATGCGGGCGATGCCGCAGGAGTCGGAATGGCCGGAGATCGGCCGCGAAGCAGCGGATCTGCTCACCCAGTATCTGCGCTTCAACACGACGAATCCGCCCGGCAACGAGATCCAGACGGCGCGGTTCCTCCAGGCGGTGCTGGCGCGCGAGGGCATCGAATCGCAGATCTTCGAGCCGGCGCCCGGCAAGGCGAACCTCCACGCGCGGCTGCGCGGCGACGGCAGCGCGCGGGCGATCGTACTGCTCAGTCACATGGACGTCGTCGAGGCATCGCCGGAGTATTGGTCGGTGGATCCGTTCGGCGGCATGGTCCGCGATGGCTATCTCTACGGCCGCGGCGCGCTGGACATGAAAGGGCAGGGCATCGCGCAGCTCATGGCGATGATCCTGCTCAGGCGGAGCGGCTTGCCGCTCCGTCGCGATGTCATCTTCCTCGCCACCGCGGACGAAGAAGTAGGCGGGATGAGCACGCTGGGCGCGGCGTGGATCGCGCGTGAGCACCCGGAGCTGGTGCAGGGCGCGGAGTTCCTCATCAACGAAGGCGGCGCCACGCGGACGGACGAGACGGGCAACCTCTCCTACTTCGGGATCGGCACCACAGAGAAAGCACCGTTCTGGCTCTCGGTCACCACGCACGGCACGGCAGGGCACGGGTCTCGGCCCACCCCCGACAACGCGGTCGAGCGGCTGATTCGCGCGCTGGCGCGCATCGAGGCGTTGGAGACCCCGCTCGTCGTGACCCCCGCCGCCGACCGGTTCTTCAAGGACCTGGCGACGCGCGAGACGAACCAGCAGATCCGCGGCTGGCTTCAGGACGTGGGTGCGGCGATCGCGGATCCCGCGGCCCGGCGCTACTTCACCGGCGACCTCTACTACAACGCCATCCTTCGGAATACGATCTCGGTCACCCGCGTCACGGGAAGCGGCAAGGTGAACGTCATCCCGCCGATCGCGCGCGCGGAGGTGGACGTGCGTCTCCTTCCCGGCCAGGACCCGCAACAGTTCCTGGCCGACCTCCGGCGCACCGTGAACGACACTGCGGTCGCTATCGGGCCGCTCGGCACGGTCTGGAACGCGACCGAGTCCCCGGTCGAAACGGAGCTGTTCCGCGCGGCATCGGACGCCATCCGCCGTCGTTTCCCGACCGCGCTCGTGACGACACCCATGCTCTCGGGGTTCACCGATTCACACTACTTCCGCCGGATGGGAATCGCCTCGTACGGGATACAGCCTTTCGCGTTGCCCGAGAGCGAATCGCGGGGCGTACACGGCAACGACGAGCGCATCAGCCTCTGGAACGTGCAGTTCGGCGTGCACTACTTCTTTGACGTGCTTCGGAGCGTCGCCGGACATTGATCGGGCCGCTGGTCCGTTCGCCGAAGCGGGCGCCGCGGAAAGAGCCGCTCCACCCCGACGGCCGGCGCCGGGTCCGCAACCTGATCGGCGATCTGGTCGAGTTCGCCGCCGCGCCGTTCGGATTCTGGGGTCTCAAACGTCTCATCGTCGAGACGGTCGAGATCCACATCGCCGACCTTCCGGCCTCGTTCGACGGATACCGCATCGCCTATCTCACGGATCTGCACTCATCGCCCATCGTTCCGCGCTGGTGGATCGAGCGCGCCGTGGAGAAGGCGCTCGGGCTCCAGCCGGACCTCATCGCCCTGGGTGGCGACTACGTCCACGACGATCCCAGGTACGGGCCCGGCCTGGCGGAGATTCTTCGGCCGCTGCATGCGCCGGACGGCGTGTTCGCGGTCCTGGGCAACCACGACCACTACGTCGGCTCCGGAGTGATCCGCGCGGCCCTCGAGCGCGCCGGGGTGCGCGAGTTGCTCAATTCATCGCTGCGGGTCAACCGAGGTGGGGCCGAGATCGCCGTTGCAGGGGTGGGAGACCTCGAGTGCGATGTCATAGACTTCGACGCCGCGCTGGGTGGCGTCGGTGGCGGAGTGCCGCGAATCGTCCTTTCCCACGACCCCGACGTCTTCGCCTACTGGCCCCCGAGCGTGCGGCTGGACCTCATGGTAGCGGGCCACACCCACGGTGGTCAGGCCTACCTTCCGATCATCGGCCCACCCTTCGTTCCCTCGCAGTTCGGCTTCAGGTACCTGGCCGGGCTGTACCGTGAAGACGATAGGCAACTCTATGTCTCGCGAGGAGTTGGCGCGAGCGGCGTCCCCATGAGATGGCGTTGCCCGCCCGAGCTGACGCTGATCGTCCTCCGTCCCTCTTGACAGCCGCAGCAAACCGTCCTACTGTATTAGTACACCAATACAGTCGCTTGGGGACGTGTTCAGACAAATAGACCCGCGAAGCCCGATTCCCCTGTATATCCAGATCGCCAACCGGCTCAGGGTGGCGGTCGCCACCGGTGAGCTTCAGCCTGGGGCGGTGCTGCCATCGGTGCGTAACCTGGCGACGGTCATCCGCGTCAACCCGGCGACGGTGGTGCAGGCCTACCGGGAGCTGGAGTGGGCGGGCGTCGTCGAGAGCCGGCAAGGCGCCGGGACGTTCGTGAAGGACTTGCCGGAGGCGAAGCGCGATGCGGAGCGGCAGCGTGAAGCTCAGCGACTGATACGGCAGCTCCTTCAGGAGTCGTCGAACCTGGGAGTGACGCGCGAGGACCTGGACTACGCGTGGGAACAAGAGCTGAGGGAGCGGGCCTGATGTCCAATGCGATAGAGACGTTCGACGTCTGCTACAGGGCGGGGAAGACCTTCGAGTTACGCGACCTCACCCTGAAAGTGCGTGAGGGCTCGATCTACGGGTTCCTCGGCCCCAACGGGGCGGGGAAGAGCACCACCATCAAGCTGCTGATGGGGATGTTGCGTCCCGTGGGCGGGCAGATCTCCGTACTCGGAAAGAAGGTGCCGCAGGAGATGCCTCGCATCCTGGCTGAGACCGGCTACGTGCCGGAGCGGCCGCACCTCTATCCCTTCCTCGCGGTGGAGGAGGCGATTCGCTACCACGCCGCGTTCTTCGCGGGATTCGACATGCCGTACGCGCAGGAGCTGCTGGAGACGTTCAACCTGCCGAACGAACGGAAGCTCTCGCATCTATCCAAGGGCGAGATGGGCAAACTGCACATGCTGCTGGTCCTCGCGCAGCGGCCGAGGCTGCTGATCCTGGACGAGCCGACGGACGGCCTCGATCCGGTGGTGCGTCGGGACGTGTTGTCGGCGCTGTTGGATTTCTGCTCACAGGGATCGGCGACGGTTTTCATCTCCAGTCACCTGGTACACGAGCTGGAGCGGATCTGCGACTGGGTGGGCGTGCTGGACCGCGGGCGGATGATCGCGGAGCTGCCGATGCACAGCTTCAAGAACGGGATCAAGCGGCTGCGGGTCGAGAACTCGCCGAGCCTGATCGGCGACACGCCGTTCGTCCTGTTGATGCGGGAGCAGACGCCGTACGACGAGATCTGGGTGGTGCGGGGGTGGCAGGCGCCGATGACGCAATGGTTCGAGGGCGCCGGCGCGCGGGTGAAGGAGATCGTGGACCTCGATCTCGAGGAAGGGTTCGTGGAGCTGCTTCGCTGCGCGCGGGTGCCGGCAATGTAGGCAAGGGAGTGTGGATCATGTTCAGTCAGGTCCTTAGAACCCAATGGCTCGCCAGCCGACAGGTCGTGTTGGTCTTCGTGGTGCTCGCGTTCGCCGCCCCGCTGGCGACGGTCTACTATGGCGGCAGCCTGACCACGGCCGGCGCGTCTCGGATATCGGGGTGGCTGGTTGGCGCTGAGGCGATCGGCAGCGCGATCCCGATCATTGCCATGTTCCTCGGTGTCGCGCTCGGTATCGCCACGTGGGCGCCGGACCATCTCGGCAAACACGTGTATGCGTTGGTGCTGCCGCTGCCGCGCTCGCTGTTCGTGCTCCTGCGATTCGGAGCGGGTGTGACGTTGATGCTCGTGCCGGTAGCGGCCCTGGGCCTTGGCGCCATGATCGCGACGCTGGCCGTCGACCTGCCGACGGGAGTGCATGCCTATCCGATGCAACTCACCCTGCGTTTCGGCTTCGCCGCCCTGGCCTGCTTCGCGATCTTCTTCGCCATGTCCATAGGTACGAAGCGGGCGTTGTTGCTACTCCTGGGACTGATCGGGGGTGTGCTGCTCGCTGACCTGCTCGTCCAGACGTTCGGCGGGGAGACGCACGTGGCCGAGACGGTGCTGTACCTGCTGACCAATTGGCCGGGGCCGCTCAGCATCCTGCTGGGGCGTTGGGCGTTGTTCGATGTCTAGGCCTGGCAGCCTCGTCCTGGCGCTCGCGATGCTGACCGTGGCGCGGCCGGCGCCGGCCCAGGAGTCCTCGGCCATCGCCGAGGCGCGCGATCGCGCGAAGCTTGCTCGCGCCGACTCCCTGTACGCGAATCTGATGGCACAGCGGGCGGAGCGGCAGGCGAACCGGCGCGGTTATCTCCTGAGGTCAGGTGACCTCAACCTCATCTTCTGGGAAGCGGTGCCTCGGTCGCTCGGCCGGCAACTCGGGGCCGGCGCCGGAGAGATGTTGAGAGAGTTCGGCGCGGTGCCGGAAGGTTTCGTCCGGCGCAGCGTCGTCGTGCAGGTGTGGGCGGTAGACACCGCGGGCATCCTGGCGGCGCCGGCCCTGCGAGGCAGCCGGCGAGTCTGGATGGAGTGGCCGCAGCCGGCCGACACCACGGCCATGAGCTGGAGGATCGCTTCGCGGCTGGCAGCGGCGTACCGCGAGACCCTCGATTCGGCGTGGCAGGCGTGGCTCCCTCAGGACTACGGCGTGCAGTGGGAGCGCGCGCGCGAGGGTCAGGCGGCGCTCAACGCACTCACGCTGGCCCGCGAGGCCAGCGGGAGCGAATGTCTTGCCGGCAAAGCGGCGGAATGCAGACTTTGGCTGGGGGTCGATCCGGACGAGCACCCTTACGCCTCGCGGTATCGCCCCGCGGAGCTGCGCAGCAACGTCCGGCAGAGCGAGTACTATAGCCGAGACGCCGACCGGTCGTCCTGCCTCAACGGCGCGGACGACGGATGTCTGCGCCTCGTGGAGAGGCAGCGGTTTCTGTCGCCTATCCCCGCGCCGGACCCCGCCCGCGTGAGCCTGATCCGGGCGGTGCACGCACTGCACGGCGCCGAAGCGCTGCGCTCGGCGCTGGCGGATACGGTTGGCGGGGTTGGGGAGCGCCTGGCCCGTGCGTCGGGCATCAGTGAGGACTCGGTTGTCGCGGAGTGGCGGACGTGGGTGCTCTCGCGCGGCCGGCCGCAGCGCGTTAGAGCCGGTCTCGGTGACGCGTTGCCGGTCCTGGCCCTGGTGGGGTTCGTCCTCTTCGCGGCCGCTAGGAGTGGACGATGGCGCTGAAACGGTGGGCATGGTTGGGCGCCACTCTGGTGGCGATGGCATTGGCGGCAATCGTGGTTCTGCCGCCGAGGCCGGTGTCGCTGCTTCGCTCTGGCTGGATCGGTCCGGAGGACACCTACTATTCGGGCCGCGGGAGCGTCTTCGAGAGGACCTTGGACGCGACGCGTCAGCGCCTGCGCAACCGGATGGAGGCGCGACGAAGGGAGGCCTCGATCCTCGCGGCGCGCGGCCGTCCCGGCGCGCTGCACACGTCGGACGGCGCGATCACAGTGCTGCGCGAGGCGTCGCTCAGTGAGGATTCGGCCCGCGTGTGGCTGGACGCCGTGCATGCCGAGCTGGATGCGTTTCCGCGGGCGGCGGCGTTGGGCATCCCCATCGTCGTGGTGATCTACACCAGCCAAGTTGGAAGACAGGTTGCCGCGGCTGGCTGGTACGGGGGCGAGAGGCGCTGGCTCAGCACCTCCGGTGCCCGCCCAGCGTGCGTCGTCGAGCTGAACCTGGCCATGAGACGCACGGCGTGGAACCGGATCAGGTGGATGGAGCGCGACTCGTCGGGCGCAGTGCACAGCAGCGTGCTCGACTGGTGCGCGCTGTACGGCCGGTACGGCATGCCCGGTGAGGCCGTGTCGCGCTGGTCAGCGACCCTGCGCGGGCCGTCCCGCTACTGGGGAGGGTCCAGTTCGCTTGAACGAAACCTCGCGGCGGCGCGCCGCAACAGCCCGCCGAGCGTGCTTTTCGAGAACCCGCAATGGTATCGGCTATTCACGAACGACTGGCATTACCAGTACCGGCGACTTCGCACGGGGTATCGAATTACAGGGTGCGTGCGGGGTGACGGCAGACTGTGCCGGGCGGTGCTGGGCCTGACGGAGGGGGTGGCGCCGAGGGAGGAGCCGGACCGGTACTGGGGGTGGGGCAACACGTCCGGCCTCTCCGTGCGTGAACTCATCGCGCATCTCCTCGCGAACGAGGGCGGCGAGCGGTTCCTTACCTTCTGGCAGTCGCCTCTTCAGCCCGCGGCCGCGCTCGAGGCAGCGTACGAGAGGCCCACGGGAGACATGCTAGTGGCCTGGGCACAACGGCAGTGGACTCGGCCACAGGTGGGACCGAACGCTCCCGGGCGCCTTCTGGTTGCCGGACTGGGATGGATGGTGTTCGCCCTCGTGCTTGGAGTGGTGATCGCCAAGCGCCAGACGGTCGAGTTCTAGGCCAGCGATACCACGAACCGCACCGTCAGCCGCTCAGCCGACTGCGGGGTCACGCTGCAAAACGACTTCGCGCCTAACAGCTGCTTCACGCCGAGGACTTCGGACTCGCCGATGCTCGGCACGTCGCGGAAGGTGATCTCGAGTGTCTGGCCGCCGGTGACGGCGTAGCTCACCGGCCGGCCGCGCAGGCGGTGGTGCGGGTCCACGCGGTCGAGGCCTTCCTCCAGGCTCGCCTTCAGCGCGGACAGCCGATCTCGGAGTTTGGGATCGGTGACGAGCGAGCCGACGCGCTCGGCCATCAGGCCCCCGCTCCCGCCCGCGAGTTCTCGAGCACGACGCGCGCGTTGCGCGCGAGCCCGGCGCGGCCCGCCCGCTCGAGCGCCGTGTCCCCGAACAGTCCGTCGAAGGTCCGCTCGTCCAGCTCCACGATCTCCTCCAGCGTTGGCCGCTCGTCCTCGGAATGGGTGCGGTAGCGCGGCTCGCGCGTCTCTGCAGCGAAGCTCACGTTCCACGGACAGATGTCCTGGCAGATGTCGCAGCCGAACAGGTTGTCGCCAACTTCGTGGCGGAGCGCCTCGGGAATCTCGCTTCGCGCCTCGATCGTGAGGTACGAGATGCATCGCGTGGCGTCTAGGACCCGGGCCTCCGGGAACGCGCCGGTCGGGCAGGCGTCGAGACACCGGCGGCAGGTGCCGCAGCGGTCCGCCTCGAACGGCTCGTCCTTGGCCAGCACGAGGTCGGTGAGGAGCACACCGATGAACGTGAAGGAGCCGATCCCGGGATGGATCAGCATGGTGTTCTTGGCGATCCAGCCCAGTCCGGCGCGCCGTGCCAGCTCGCGCTCCGGGAGCGGGCCGGCGTCCACGTAGCTGCGGCACCGTCCGCCGCCTGCCGCCTCGACGATGAAGCTTCCGAGCCGGGCGAGCTTTTCCTTCATCACCACGTGATAGTCGTCGCCCAAGGCGTACTGCGCGATGCGGCCGTGTCCAGAAGGGAGCGAGGTGGGAGGCTGGAAATAGTTGTGCAGCACGACGACGGCCGAGCGCGCATCGGGCCAGGCGCGCTGCGGTTCGCGCCGGATGGGAGCCTGGCGGGCCAGGTAACCCATCTCGCCGTGGTATCCGAGGCGCAGCCAGTCGTCCAGCGCGGGGCCGGCCTCGGAGGGCCGGAGGTCGGTCACCCCGCAGGCGTCGAACCCCAACTCGAGGGCCGCGTGCCTGGCGAGTGCGGTGAGCTCGAGTGGGGTCATGATCGGAAGAAGTGGCGTCGCCACCGCGCGAAGCGCAGAACGTCGCGCACCGGCGGTACGGCGTGCTCCTCGCCGTAGGCCGTGTACAGCCGCCAACGCAGGTACTCGGCCGGCGGAAGGGGGAGGAACGGGGACCCGCGATACCACTCGCGCCGGCGCATCGCCCACGCGAGGGTGAGGAGATCCCACGCCACCCGCGGATTGACGAGCGCGCGACCGATGAGAGCGAGCACCAGCGCCGACCACGACTCCACTTGCGTTTACGCCCCCTTCCGTTCTTCTGTATATTGCGCGCGATTCCCGCTGGCAAGAGGCCCAAGCATGACGGCAGACGACCGGATCTCCGGACCGAAGCGGCTCGTGCCCACGGAGGACGAGCGGCTACTCAGCACGCCGCTGGTCGCCCCTGAGCGCCGGGTCTTCACCTCGACCGACCCGTGGCGGGTGCTCCGCATCATGGGCGAGTTCGTCGAAGGCTTCGACACGCTGGCCAACATCCACAACGGGGTGACGCTCTTCGGCTCGGCGCGGACCACCTCCGACGACCGGTACTACCAGGCTGCTACCCTGACGGGACAACTTCTCGCCGAAGCCGGCTTGACGGTCATCACCGGCGGCGGCCCCGGCATCATGGAGGCCGGCAACAAGGGAGCGCGGCTCGGCCGCGGCCGGTCGGTAGGCCTCAACATCGAGCTGCCCTTCGAGCAGGGCACCAACCAGTACGTCGACACGTCGGTCAACTTCCGCTACTTCTTCGTGCGCAAGACGATGTTCGTCAAGTACTCGCTCGCGTTCATCGTCTTCCCCGGTGGCTACGGGACGCTGGACGAGATGTTCGAGGCCCTTACGCTGCTACAGACGGGGAAGATCAAGCACTTCCCGGTGGTCCTCTTCGGCTGCGACTATTGGCGCGGCCTGGTGGACTGGTTGCGCGATACGATGTGCGCCCAGAGGAAGATAGAACCGAAGGACCTCGACATCTTCCACGTCACCGACGACCCGAAGGAGGCGGTGGCGATCGTCAGGCGTGCCCGGGAAAAGGTGACCGCGCTGGCGGCGGAGGACCGGGGCGGGATGTTCGCCGGGTGACGGGCGCTGCACTGCGCGGCTGTCCGGTCCCGTGACCGAGTCGCACTCAGGATTGAGCCGCGGGTACATCCGGTACGCCTTGGCGCTGCTCGCGCTGGGCAACCTGCTGAACTACCTCGACCGCAACATCATCTTCGCGCTGTTCGAGCCGATCCGGCGAGACCTCCACGTTTCGGACACGCAGCTCGGCTGGCTGGGCTCGGCGTATGCCATCGTGTTCTCGGTGGGAGCGCTCTTCGCGGGCGTCCTGTCGGACCTCGTATCGCGCCGCGCGGTGATCGCGGGCGGCGTGGCGTTGTGGAGCAGCTTCACCGCCATGGGCGGGGTGATCAACTCCTACTGGCAGCTCTTCGTGAGCCGCTCATTCGTGGGCATCGGCCAGTCGTCTTACCTGCCCGCGGCGCAGGCGCTTCTCGCCGACTACTACCCGACCAGGGGCCGCGCCCAGGCGATGGGCATCTTCTGGGTCGGGCTCGCCCTGGGTGGGGTGCTGGCGGTCTGGCTGGGGGGCGCGCTTGCCACCGCGTTCGGGTGGCGCAGCACGCTCGTCATCGTGGGTCTGCCCGGCCTGCCCTTCGCGTTCCTGCTTTCGCGGCTGCGCGACCCGGCAGCCCGGGCCGCGCCCGTGGTCTCGCTCGCTGCGATTCCCAAGTTCCACATCACCTGGCGCGTGGCCGCGCGAACGATGATGCCGCTGCTGTCGAGCCTGCTCCTCGCGACGGTCGTGTTCGGGTTCCTGGCGCTGTTCGAGAATGTTCCCGCCAGCGCGGACCTGGTCGTGTTCGGCGTGATAGCGGGCGCCGGTCTGATCGGGACGATCTGGCTTTGGGTGCGTATCGCGATGGTGCGCCACCCGTCGGTGACCAGCGCGCCGGCCGACGCGGTGGACGAGATGCTGGACGCGGCGAGCCTCGTGCTGCGGACGCCGACGCTGATCTGGCTCTTCCTGGGTGGAGCTCTCACCTCCGCGTCCATGAATACGCTCGTGGCATGGTCGACCAGCTTCCTCCAGCGCGAGCTGCACCTCACTCTACTCGAGGCAGGGCGCCGCATCGGACCGATCGGTCTCGCCGGGGGCGTACTCGGGTCGTATGTCGGCGGCCGGCTGGGGGACGTGCTGTTCGAGCGTTGGCCTAGCGGCCGCGTGATCGCGGGCGCGATGGGCTTCCTGGTGGGAGCCCCGATCTGCGTCGGGATGCTGCTCGCCACCGACGTGAGCCAGTTCTCGATCCTCTTCTTCCTGGTGGTATTCCTCTTCACCTGGTACAACGGCCCCATCGCGGCCGTGCTGTTCGACGTGGTGCCGAGGGAGATCGGTGCGACGGTGATGGGGGCCTACATCTTCTTCATCCACATCGCCGGCGACGCCATAGCGCTGCCGGTGGTGGGGTTCCTCTCCGACCGCTACGGCCTCAGGCCGGCGCTCCTGACGTTGCCGGTCATCGGCTTGGTCGGAGGGCTGATCCTGATCTTCGCGGTGTTCACGGTGGGGCGTGATATGGAACGGCTCAAGTCGAAGCCGCCGGTGTGAAGGCCTGGCGCATCCGGGCGACCTCGGCCAGGTATTGCGCGACCGAGCCCGCTTCGCGCCCTGCATCCCAGCCCAGCTCCCGGGCCAGCAGCCGGCTCACCAGCGGCGCCACTTCCACGGCCTGCGTCGGATGGCGGTGGAAGAGGTGGGTCCGCCGGACGAGTACGTCGCTCACGGTCATCGCCATCTCCCGTCTCGCCTGATAGACGACGTCGGCGCGCAGCAGCGGCCAGCCGTCGAGGAGTGGTAGCGCCAGGTCCGGCTCGCGCGTCGCGAGGTTGGCCACGGCCGCCGCTTCGGCGCCGTAGGTGGCGACGAGGTGGTCCGCAACGTCCCGGTCCTGTCCTCCCTTCACCAACTCGTCGGCCAGCTGAGCGAAGTCGGCTACCTCCCCTCCCGGCAGCGCCTCGCGGTCGGTCGGCGCGCTGGATGGCACGCGTCGCCCGTCGAGGTGTCGCAGGCGCTTCGAAACGGCATTCACGAGTTCCGCCGCCATCGAGCGGTACGTAGTGAGCTTGCCTCCAGCGATAGTGAGGAGCCCGCTCGCGCTCTCGACTATGCGATGCTCGCGCGGCACGGCGGCAGTGGACGCGCCGCCGTCCGCGAGCAGCGGCCGAAGCCCGGCCCACGCGGCGAGCACATCCGCGGTCTGGAGCCGCGCGTTCGGGAATACGGCGTTGGCCGAACGGAGCAGGTAGGTGATGTCGTCCGGGTCGGCGGCGACGTCGTCCGGCGAGCAGTCGGTGTCCGTGTCCGTCGTGCCGACTATCGTCACGTCGCCCCACGGGAGGACGAACATCACCCGCCCGTCGATGGGCGAGGTGAGCGTCACCGCGCCGGCGTTCCCGATCCGCGCCCTCGGCACCGCGATGTGGGCGCCCTTGGTGAGCCTCAACAGTGGCGCGGCACTCGGTTCGTCGAGTCTCCGGAGTGCGTCGGTCCACGGGCCGGTCGCGTTGACCACCACGGAGGCGCGAACGGTGATCTGTTCGCCCGTGAAGACGTCTTCGAGCGTGGCGCCACGGACGCGTCCGCCGGCTTTCTCAAGCGCGGTGACCCGAACGTAGTTCGCGGCGAGGGCGCCGTGCCGGTGGGCGGAGCGCACGTTGGCCAGAACGAGCCGGGCGTCGTCGCACTGGGCGTCGTAGTAGAGGGCGCCGCCGGTGAGGTCCTGGTCGCGGATCTGCGGCTCGATCTCGAGCACGCGGCGGCGCGACAGCAGGCGATGCAGGTGGACGTTGCGGAACATCGCCAGCAGGTCGTAGAGCCAGACGGCGGCGCTGATCTCCCACCGGCGCACTCGGCTCCCCCGGTGGACCGGAAAGGTGAAGGCGCGCGGCTTCACCAGGTGCGGCGCGATGCGGAGGAGCGTGCGGCGCTCGCGGCTCGCCTCGAAGACCAGGTGCAACCAGCCGTGCTCCAGGTAGCGCAATCCGCCGTGGATCAGGCGCGAGGATCGGCTCGATGTGCCGTGGCCGAAATCGCCGGCGTCCACCAGCGCAGTGCCGATGCCGCGCATGGCGGCGTCGCGAGCGATGCCGGCGCCGGTGATCCCGCCGCCGATGACCAGCAGGTCGACCGGTTGGCCGGCCAGCGCCGCCAGGCTCGCGCGCCGCGTCTCGGCTGAGAAGAGTTGTTCCACGCCGCGTCGAATCTGTCACTAAACCCTCGCCTTTGCACGACCCACGCCGCTGGCCCGCGCCTCGGCAGGTGGGTAGCTTTGGCCTCGGCGGGCGCGCCGCCGACTCTCGCGCAGCGGGGAGCTTCAGGATGAGCGGGTTCAACGGACGCCGGGTCGCGATCATCGCAGGGTGCCGCACGCCCTTCGCCAGGGCCGGCACGGTGCTGAAGGACGTGAGCGCCGTGGACCTGGCGAAACACGCGACGCGCGAGCTGTTGGTGCGCACGGAGATCGACCCGAAGACGGTGGATCAGGTCATCTTCGGGCAGGTGATCCCATCGGTGCTCGCGCCCAACGTGGCGCGCGAAGTGAGCCTCCTGCCGCAGTTCCCCAGGAACATCCCAGCCTATTCGCTCAACCGAGCCTGCGCCTCGTCCAACCAGGCCATCGCGGATGCGCACGACCAGATCGTGCTGGGCCACGCCGATATCGTTATCGCCGGCGGCACCGAGGCCCTCTCCGACGTGCCCATCCTCCACTCGAAGCGATTCGCCGAGATCCTGGTCGAGGCGAGCAAGGCCAAGAGCCTGGGCCGGCGCCTCGGCGCCATCGCCAAGACCCGGCCGCGCGACCTGATCCCCGTGACGCCGGCCATCGCCGAGCCGTCCACCGGCCAGACCATGGGCCAGTCGGCGGAGAAGATGGCCAAGGAGAACGGGATCACCCGCGAGGCGCAGGACAAGTTCGCGCTCCGCTCGCACCAGAACGCGGCCCAGGGCACGGCCGACGGGCGGCTCACCGCCGAGATCGCGCCGTACTTCGTCCCGCCTAGGTACGAGACCGCGATCGCCACGGACAACGGAATCCGGCCGGACTCGACTCTGGAGCAACTGGCCAAGCTCCGGCCGGTCTTCGACCGGCGCTACGGTACCGTCACCGCGGCCAATGCCTCGCCGCTCACCGACGGCGGCTCCGCGGTGCTGTTGATGAGCGAGGAGAGAGCGAAGGCGTTGGGCTACGAGGCGCTGGCCTTCATCCGTTCCTACGCCGTCGCCGCCGTGGATCCTGGAGAACAGCTGCTGATGGGGCCGGCGTTCGCCGTGCCGAAAGCGCTGGAGCGGGCGGGCATCACCTGGAAAGAGCTCGGCTTGGTCGACATGCACGAGGCGTTCGCCGCGCAGGCGCTCTCCAACATCCAGGCCTTCGAGTCGAAGCAGTTCGCCGAGGAGAAGCTCGGCCGGAACGAGCCGGTCGGCGAGGTTGACTGGGGCACGCTGAACGTGATGGGGGGCTCCATCGCCATCGGCCATCCCTTCGGCGCCACGGGCGGCCGCATCACCACGACGCTCGCCAACGAGATGAAGCGGCGTAACGTGCAGTTCGGCCTCATCTCGGTGTGCGCGCAGGGTGGCATGGGGTTCGCGATGGTCCTGGAGCGGCGCTGATGGGCGCGCTCACGGTCGCGCGCGAGGGTGGGGTCGCCGTCGTCACCTTCGACCTGCCGGGCGAGAGCGTCAACAAGTTCTCGCGGAAGGTGAAGGACGAGTTCGCCAAGACGATGACCACCCTGCGCGCCGACCAGTCGGTCAAGGCAGTGGTGCTCATCTCAGGCAAGCCGGAGAACTTCATCGCGGGCGCGGACATCGAGGAGTTCGTCGCCGCCAAGAGCGAGGACGAGTTCCGCACCCTCTCGCGCGAAGGACAGCAGTTCCTCGACGCGCTCGAGGCGTTCCCCACGCCGATCGTCGTCGCGATCCACGGCGCGTGCCTGGGCGGCGGTCTCGAGATCTCGCTCGCGTGTCACTGGCGGATCGCCACCAACCATCCCAAGACGGTGCTCGGCGTCCCGGAGGTGCAGATCGGCATCATCCCCGGAGCGGGCGGCTGCAACCGCCTGCCGAGGCTGGTCGGCCTGCGTGCGGCGCTGGACATGATCCTGACGGGCAAGAACATCCGCGCCGACAAGGCGTTCAGGATGGGGCTCGTGGACGAGCTGGTGGCGCCGCCAATCCTGCGCGAGGTGGCGGTGCAGGCGGCGAACCGGTTGGCGGGGCGCGGCGTGCCGCTACGCAAGCCGCGCGGGAGCTGGCTCCTCGACCGGAGCGCGCCGGGCCGCTCGTTGGTGATCTCGCAGGCTCGGAAGATGACGCTGAAGAAGACGGGCGGGCACTACCCTGCGCCGCTCACCGCGCTGGATGCGGTTTCCTACTCGCTCTCGCACGGCATGAAGGACGGGCTGGTGCGCGAGGCCGACCTGTTCGCGAAGATGGCGATGACGGATGTGTCTCGGCGGCTGGTGGAGATCTTCTTCGCGACGACGGCCATGAAGAAGGACCCCGGCGTGGCTGCGCCCGCGCCCCAGCCGCGCCAGGTCGAGCGTCTCGGCATTCTGGGCGCGGGCTTCATGGGCGCGGGTATCGCGGTCACCGCGGCTGACCAGGCGGGCGTCAGCGTGCGCCTGAAGGACGCGGACCTCCCGCGCGTGGCGAAGGGGCTGAAGGCGGTGTCCGACGTGATCGTGGACCGCGTCAAGCGCCGCAGCGTCACCAGGCTCGAGGGCGCGCGGAAGCTGGCGCTCGTCTCGGGGGGCGTGGACTACAGCGGCTTCCACCAGGCGGACCTCGTGATCGAGGCTGTCTTCGAGGACGTCGAGGTGAAGCGCTCCGTGCTACGCGAGGTGGAAGCCGTCGCGAAGCCCGACTGCATCTTCGCGTCGAACACGTCCACGATCCCGATCGCGCGCATCGCCGAGGCGTCGAAACGGCCGGAGACGGTGATCGGGATGCACTTCTTCTCGCCGGTGCACCGTATGCCGCTGCTCGAGGTAATCCCCTCGGCGAAGACCGCGCCGGAGACGACCGTCACGGCGGTCGCGTTCGGGCGGCGGATGGGCAAGACGGTGATCGTCGTGAAGGACCGGCCGGGCTTCTTCATCAACCGCATCCTGGCGCCGTACATAGCCGAGGCGGGCCAACTGCTCAAGGAGGGGGTGGCGATCGAGGACATCGACCGGGCCATGACGAGATGGGGGTTTCCGGTCGGCCCGATCACCCTGCTCGACGAAGTCGGGCTCGACGTCGCGGTCAAGGTGGGCGGCGTGATGCTGGAGGCGCTGGGTGAGCGCGTCGCCACCGCGATCCGTCTTGACGCGCTGGTGGCCTCGGGCCGCCTGGGCCGAAAGAACGGCCGCGGCTTCTTCCGCTACGAGAACGGGAAAAAGGCGGGAGTAGATGAAGAGGTGTACGGCGTGCTGGGTGTGCCGAAAGGGACGGTGAAGGACACCGCGAGCGTCACCGAGCGGCTCTCGCTCGCGATGCTGAACGAGTCGGCGCGCGCCCTCGAGGAGGGCGTCATCCGCTCGGCGCGCGACGGCGACATCGGGGCCATCTTCGGCATCGGCTTCCCGCCCTTCCGCGGCGGTCCGTTCCGCGCCCTCGATGCCATGGGCGCCGGCGAAGCGGTGGCCAAGCTCGAGCTGCTCGCCGCGCGGCACGGAGCCCGCTTCGCACCGGCCGGGAGCCTGACCGAGCTCGCCCGGCGCGCCGGCCGCTTCCACTAACAGGACATGCGCCGCCTCGCCGAGCGGCCCGCCAACATCGCGTTCATCCTCGGCAACGTCCTCAAGGAGGGCGCACGGTCGTGATCGCGGAAGACAACACGCTGGCCGGGTACGTCGTGGTGCACGGGAGGCCACCCGCCTTCGAGGGATCGGACGGCCGGTCGTACTCGGTGGGAGTCTTCTCCGACGACGACCCGGACGCGGCCGGGGCCTACGGTGCATCGCTGCTCTTCATCCGCTGGTCGAAGGACAACGAGCCCGACGGCCACCTCGAGAGCGACTATCTGGCGCGAGCGAAGGATCCCGCCGCCGCCGAGGCCGAGGTGGGCGGCATGACCTTGGCCGAAGTGAAGAGCGCGCTCGACCTGCTGATCGCCGCGCACGACCGGAAGGCCACCTGACGAACATCCCGCTGTTCGCGCCGTTCCGGGGCGAGCGCTACGCGGACGCGGCGTCGCTCGCGCGCCGGCTCGCGCCCCCGTACGACGTGATCGGGCCGGCGCAGCGTGCGGCGCTCGCGGCGCAGGACCCGGCCAACGTCGTGCGCGTCGATCTGCCGGTGGCGCCCGAGGGCGGGGACCCGTATGAGGAGGCAGCTCGGCTGCTTTCCGGGTGGCGGACCCAGGGCATCCTGACTCGTGACGCGGGGCCGTGCGCGTACGTCCTGCGCACGACGAGCGGTTTCGAGGACGGGAGCGTGCGCGCACGCACGGGAGCCTTTCTGGCGGTCTCGGCGGAGCCGTTCGCCGAGGGGCGGGTGCTGCCGCACGAGCGGACGCACCGGGGGCCGAAGGAGGACCGCCGCCGTCTGACCCACGCGACCGCGTGCAACCTTTCCCCGGTCTTCCTGCTCGCGCCGGACTCCCGCGGCGAGCTGGCGGCGTCGCTGGCGCGGGTGACCGCGGCCGAGCCGTGGGCTCGGGCAGAGGCGATCGGGGCGTCGCACGAGGTATGGGTGGTAGGTGGCGAGGACGCGCCAAGGATAGCGGCGGCGGCCGGCGCGGAACCCGCGTACATCGCCGACGGGCATCATCGGTATGAGACGTCGATCGTGATCCGTGAGGAGGCTCCGGCGGCGTGGCGCGCCGGGGCGCGGCGCACCCTGGCGCACGTAGTGTCGTTCCGGGACCCGGGGCTCGAGATCCTGCCGACGCACCGGGTGGTCGAAGGTCGGAAGTTGGCGGTTGAAGAGGTGCTCGCGGCCGCGGCGCCGTACTTCGAGCCGGCGAGCCGCGAGGGCGCGACCCTGACGCTGGTCTTCGGTGACGGGTCGCAGGCGCCGGTCGCGTTGCGCTCCGACGCCGACCTCTCCGCGGCCACCGATCTCCCGGCGCATCCGGCGGTCCGCTCGCTCGCGGTGGCTGTATGCGATGCCGTGATGGTGAAAGTCGTAGCGTCTTCGCTCCAGGGCGGGGCGCCCGGCCTGCGTTACACGCCGGTCGAGGCGGAGGCGCGCGCCGCAGCGCGGGATGACGCTGTCGCTTTCGCGATCCTGCTCCCGCCGACCAGGCTGGAAGAAGTGAAGCGGGTCGCGGACGCGGGAGAGGTCATGCCGCCCAAGTCCACGTTCTTCGCGCCGAAAGTGCCGACGGGGGTGGTGCTCCGGCCGCTGGCGGGGGAGAGCTAGCCCGGCGGCGGCCGTTC
>JAUYOW010000127.1 GCA_030697825.1 Gemmatimonadales bacterium
CCCCCGCCCACCGTCAACCCGGACGCCATGGGCGCCCCGTGGCGTCGGATCCTGCAACTGACCGTGAACCCGGGCGACTGGGGGACGAAGCTCCTCCCGTGGCCCCTGAACCGGCCCGTCTCCGTGGGCCGCGTCCTGCAACTGGCGTCCCGGCTCGACGTGGATCTCCTGTTCGGCCTCATGCTCGCCCCGGTACCGGGCCAGCGGGACACGTACTTCGTCCTGGACGGGCAGCACCGCATCGCGGCCTTGATGGAGTGGTACAAGCGGCACACAGGAGCATCGCTCCAGCTCACCGTCCTCGTCCTCGGCGGGGAGCGGCCCTCGGCGGCGCTGGGCAGGATCATCGTGAAGCAGAACACGCAGCGGCCCTTGTGCAAGGCGGACAAGCTGACCGCGCTGTCCGGTGAATCCGCGTGGTTGCAGGAGGAGGTGGCGCGCGGGCTCCCCCCGCGGGCGATCCGGGCGTCGACGAGCCAGCTCTGCTGGGCCTCGATCCTCGGCGGTGTCCTCCGAGGCCGCTCGGCCATCGAGGCGAAGACGATCCACGTGTGGGGCCTGGAGGAGTTCTACCTCCTCGACGGGTGGCTGGACCCGGTGAACGTGAACCTGGACCCGGGCGACGTGTTCGAGTTCATCTCGTGGTGGGAGCCGATCGCGCGAGCCTGGCGCTCGACGTACGGTACCCCGGTCGGGTCCTCCGTGGTCGGCATCGCCTACGGGTACATCGCCTGGACGGCGTTCCACGCGAAGAAGTCGACCGCGGCGGAGTGGCAAGCCCAGCTCTCGACCAAGCTGGTAAGCCCCGCCGTGTGCGACGTGCGACACGCGACCTTCGGGGAACCGGAGTTCTTCCGCAAGTTCTGCATCATGGTCAACGACCAGGTGCCCCCGAAAAAGCGCCTCGTCCTCTGTGGCGTGCACGGCTTCGAGCGGCGGACACCCGCGGCACTCGCGGCACTGGCACCGGCGTCCGCGTGATCACGTACAAGGTCGGAAGCGCCGCGGCACCCGCCACGGGCACCTGGCCCTGTGTCATCACGCACGTGGTGAACGACGTGGGCCGCTGGGGCAAGGGCTTCACCGCGTCCCTGGACGAGGTGTACCCCGCGGCGGCGGCGAGCTACCTGGAGTGGTCCTCGCCCGCGCGGCCCAGCTCTGTCCCGTTCCGGCTCGGGAACACGCTCATCGCGGCGTTGGCACCCCCGGACGTGTACGTGGCGCACCTGTGCGCCCAGCACGGCTTGCCAAGCCGTGACAACCCGCACCCGCTGAACCTGGTCACCTTGGAGGCGTGCCTCGGAGAGCTGGCCACGATGCTCGGCCGTGCCCGGCGGGACTACACCGTCGTGATGCCCCGCATCGGCACTGGCTTCGGCGGCGCGAAGTGGTCCACCATCGAACCGATCATCGAGGCGTGCTTCCCCGGGCGCCAGGTGATCGTCTACACGCGGGGGCCGGCGTGAGCGCGACCCTGCCGCGGGTGCATATCCGGTTCGAGCTTGCGGGGCCGTTCTGTACGTGCGCGGGCCCGTGGACCTGGACCGTCAACGGTGCCGGGGAGAACTGCCTCCGGTTCCAATCCTTCACGGTGACGTGCAAGACGTGTAGCGCGGGCGTGACGATCCCAGCCAGCGCGGTCGGGAGCACGATCACCCTGCCACCGAGGGAGACACCGTGAGTGCACTACTCTACCGGCGCAAGCCGCTCACCTTCTCCGTGATCCGCTGGGATAGCGATCCTGCGACGCAAAAGGCCGTCGAGGCGTGGCTGCGCGAGTCCAAGCAAACCGGGCGCGTGGACGGCCGCACTGGCACCCTGGACTTCATACTCGCCGAGCGCAGTGCCTACTGTGCCCCGGGCGACTACCTCGTCCGCGGCATCGACGACGAGGTCTACCCGGTCCTCGCGCGACGCTTTGCGCAGCTCTACGAGGCGGCCCCGGCTGCGCCCGC
>JAUYOW010000128.1 GCA_030697825.1 Gemmatimonadales bacterium
GCCGACGCCGTGATCGTCTCGCTGGGCGCGAGCCTCGCGCCTGAGACCATCCCCGGGCTTACGGAAGCCGGGCACAATCTCTACTCGCTGGAGGGAGCCACGGCGCTGCGGGACGCGCTTCGCTCGTTTCGTGGTGGGCGAATCGTCGTGCTCACCGCGGCGCCGGCGTACAAGTGCCCGGCGGCGCCGTACGAGGCGGCGATGCTCATCGAGGCCTTCACGCGAGGGCGAGGTTTACGCGACCAGGTGACCATAGACGTCTTCGCGGCGGAGCCCGGACCGATGGGCGTGACCGGCCCCGTGGTCTCGGCGGCGATTCGGCAGCTTGTCGAGAGCAAGGGCATCGGCTACTACCCCGAGCACCAGGTCACCACGGTGGACGCGGCATCGAGGCGTCTCACCTTCGCGAACGGCGCGGCGGCCGACTACGACCTGCTCGCATACGTGCCGCCGCACCGCTCACCGGAGGTCGTGCGCGCCGCTGGCCTGGCAAGCGACGGCGGCTGGGTGAGCGCCGACCGGCACACGTTCGAAACGAGCTTTCCCGGCGTCTTCGCCATAGGCGACGTGACGGCCGTTCCACTCGCCATGGGCAAGCCGCTTCCCAAGGCCGGCGTGTTCGCGGAGCGGCAGGCGGAGGTGGTGGCGCACAACATCGCGGCGGCGTGGCGCGGGCGCGGAGCGCCCCGTGCGTTCGACGGCTATGGCGAGTGCTTCGTGGAGACGGGTGACGGGCGGGCCGGCTTCGGGTCGGGGGACTTCTACGCAGAGCCTGCTCCGGTGGTCGCGCTCCGCGCCCCCGGCCGACGGTGGCACTGGGGCAAGGTGCTGTTCGAGCGGCGTTGGTTCTGGCAGTGGCTCTGATGGCGGCACCGGCTTCCTAGTCGCAGGCGGGTCCGGTCGCTGCACCGAAGCCCGCTCTTGCATTGTGCAAGACCCCCGCCTTCCCTATTGTTCGACAATGACCTCCGTCGCCTCCGAGAAGCGAATGATGCCTTGGCGCCGGGTCCCTTCGCCTGGTGGCGTGCCGCCGCTGCGCACCCTCCTGCGCTGGCTCTACATCGGC
>JAUYOW010000129.1 GCA_030697825.1 Gemmatimonadales bacterium
CTCTCTTCAACTCCTTCGTCCGCCACCACAATGCCAGCGCATATCCCACGTACACCACCGCCGCCGCCACATACGCCGCGGTCATGTAGCCGCCGTTATCCGGCATCATCGGCCTCCGTGCGCGCGTCGGCCACGGTGGCCTGCGCGTAGCGGTGCGCGACCAGGCTGAAGAAGAAGATCGTGAAGACGCCGAGGGAGAAGAGCAGCGTGGCGAGCATGGCGCCCGGGAGCGTCGGGCCTCCAGGGTTCAGTACGACCGGCTTGGGATGGAGCGTCCGGAAGAGCAGCACGCTCACGTGGATGAACGGCACGAGGAGCGAACCCAGGATGCCGAGGACGGCCGAGTAGCGCGCCCGGCGCCCCGGCTCCTCTACCGCCCCTCGCAACACCAGATAGCCGAAGTAGATGAACCAGAGGAAGAGCGTGGATGTGAGCCGCGCGTCCCAGGTCCACCAGGTGCCCCAGATGGGCTTCGCCCAGATCGGCCCCGTCACCAGCACGACCGTCGTGAAGACCACGCCTACTTCGGCGGCGGAGGCGGCGAACCGGTCGAGGCGCGGGTCCCTGAGAAAGAGGTAGAGCGCGCTGCACACGCCCACGAGCCCGAAGGCCAGGAACGCCACCCACGCGCTCGGCACGTGGATGTAGAAGATCTTCTGCGCCGCACCCTGGGTGGCCTCGACCGGCGTCAGCGCGAGGGCCCGCACGTACCCGGCGGCCATCAACAACAAGCCGAGCCCCATGAAGGCGCCGCTGCGGCGGAGCGAACGCTCGGCTTTTTCGAGGGGCGTCATTCGTCCAACACGTACTCGAAGATGAGGAGACAGATCACGATGAAGACGATGTCGTACCCGACGAGCAACTTAAGCCACGCCGCCACCTCCGAGAAGGGACGCCCCCCGAAGAGCCGCGACGTGACCTGGACCGCGCTCGTGATCGGCGGCATCAGGAACGGAAGCATCAGCACCGGCAGCATGAGCTCGGCGAAGCGGGTATTCACGGCGATGGCGCTCATGAGCGTGCCGACCGCGACGAAGCCGAGCGAGGCGAGCGCGATGACCGCGCACAGCGGCCCGAGCACCGGCAGCAGAGGCATGTTGAAGAAGATGGCGAAGAGCGGCAGCGCTATGGCCTCGACCGTACCGACGAAGACCAGGTTCGCCAGCAGCTTGCCGAGGTACAGCGCCGTCCGGCTGGCCGGAGACAGCAGGAGACCGTCGAGCGCCCGGTTCTCGCGTTCGAGCGCGAAGGCGCGGTTGAGCCCGAGCAGGCCCGCGAAGCTGAAGGTGATCCAGAGGATGCCCGGGGCCATGTCCACCGTGCTCACCGCGGTCGGGTCGCGGGCGAAGTTGAAGATCGCCAGGACGATGGCCGTGAAGACCAGCGAAGAGAGGAATGCGGTGCGGCTGCGGAACTCGAGGAGCAGATCCTTCGCCGCGATCGCCCAGGCCGTCGCGAGCGTGTCAGGCACCGGCAGCCGTCGCCTGCGCGTAGCGCGCACGGTAGGATGCGGAGTCGCCGCTCCTGGCGGCGCACTCCACGAATCGGCCCGCGACCAGGATGGCGACGTGGGTCGCGAGCTCGAGTCCCTCGTCCAGGTTGTGGGTCACGAGCACCACGGTGCGGCGCTCGTCGCGAAGCCGGCCGAGCCGACCGCGAAGGGTGGCCGCCGCCTGCTGGTCCAGCCCGGTGAACGGTTCGTCCAGCAGCACGATCTCCGGGTCGTGCAGCAGCGCCCGCGCGATGGCCAGACGCTGGATCATGCCTCGGCTGAATCCAGCGACCGGGCTGGATGCCCGCTCCGCGAGACCCACGGTGCCCAGCGCCGTAGCAGCCGCAGCCCGGTGGTCCGGCAGGCCGTAGAGCCGGCCGTAGAACTCCAGGTTCTCCCTGGCGGTGAGGCCGTCGTAGAGGAGTGAGTGGTGTGAGATCATGCCGATGCGGCGGCGATGCCGAACGTCGCCCCGGACCAGGGGCACCCCTCCGACGATGACTTCGCCGTGGTCCGGACCGAGCAGACCGGCCAGTATTCGAAGCAGCGTCGTCTTCCCCGCTCCGTTGGGCCCGAAGACCGCCAGCGACTCGCCCGATTCGAGCGAGAAATCCACCCCACGGAGGGCGCGGATCCGGCCAAAGCTGCGCGCGAGGCCGCGCACCGCCAGCGCCACGGAGGTCCGCGTTGCTTCGCCGGTCTCGATTCGGGCCGCGGTCATCGTCGGGCCCTAATATAGCCGCAAGGAAGCCGCGACTACTCCTTCGCCTCGAGGTCGAACCGATCCTCGAGACGAGTCATCAGCAGAAGGAAGCGCACTTCCTCCGAGGCGCCGCGCAAGCAGATCGTCACCCGGCGCTCGGCTGCGCGGAGCTGTAGAAGTACCAAGGTCGAGAGCCCCATGCTGTCGATACCGTTGGTCCCGCTGAGGTCGATCACCAAGCGCCCCGCCGAGCCGCCAGCCGCCTGGGCGAGCACAGAAAGCTGCTGAAGCGCCTCCTCGTAGAAGGCGGCTCGGCTTTCTGTGCCGAGGAGCGTCGGAGCCCTGACCACCTGCTCGATCATGCGGGTAGCTAGAGAAGGAAAGGTGCCGTAACTGGCCCCCCACCACATAAAGCGTTTGTTGACAATCTGTTAGAGACATGGTAGTGACGCAGAGTACAACACACAGGCCTTGCGCTTCGCAAGTCTTAGGAAAGATGCGGGCCCCAAAACGAGTGGGGCCCGGGTTGCCCCGAGCCCCACTTCCGTCCGGCTCAAGCAGTCATCAGACTTTGGTGACGTTCGCGGCCTGGAGCCCCTTGGGGCCCTCGCGAACCTCGAACTCGACGTTGTCGTTTTCCTTGAGCGACTTGAAGCCATCCGCCTGGATCGCGGAGTAGTGGACGAACACATCCGGTCCGCCTTCGCGCTCGATGAAGCCGAACCCCTTCGCGTCGTTGAACCACTTGACCCGGCCGGTGATGCGAGACATACCTAACTCCTCTGACGGGTGGCACGTACGACGAATCCTCAGCCGCCTGCCGGAGCAGGCCTCTCTGAGATCCGTAAGAGCGCCCTAGCATATTATGCGCCATTTCCAAGCGCAAGAGTTGCTGCCACTTCGGTCGGCCAACCCATTCTGAGGTAGCACGGATGAGTGACACGCAGCGCCTCGACACCCTGCTCGACGAGTCCCGGCGATTCCCGCCCAGCGAGGCTTTCCGCTCCGCGGCGCATTGCAACTCCGAAGCGCCCTACGAGGAAGCCGCCGGGAACCGCGAGGCGTTCTGGACCAGGTGGGCGAGCGAGCTGCTCTGGTACCAGCGCTGGGACCGCGTGCTCGAGTGGACGCCGCCGCACGCCAAGTGGTTCGTCGGCGGCAAGCTGAACGCTTCCGCCAACTGCCTCGATCGCCACATCGGGACGGCGCGCCGCAACAAAGCCGCCCTGATCTGGGAGGGAGAGCCGGGCGAGCGTCGCACCCTGACCTACCGGGACCTGTATCGCGAGGTGAACAAGTTCGCCAACGTGCTCAAGCACCTCGGTGTGAAGCGCGGCGAAAGGGTCGCGATCTACCTGCCGATGGTGCCCGAAGTGGCGATCGCGATGCTGGCCTGCGCGCGGATCGGCGCGGTGCACTCCGTCGTCTTCGGCGGCTTCTCGGCCGAGAGCCTGCGCGACCGGATCAACGACGCCGGCGCCGTCGTCCTCGTCACCGCCGACGGTGGGTACCGGCGCGGTCAGGTGGTGCCGCTGAAGCGCAGCGCGGACGAAGCGCTCGAGGGGTGCCCCAGCATCAATCACGTGGTGGTCTTCCAGCGGCGGCTCGGGGCGCCGGGCGACGAGGCGTTCGTCCACATGCTGGATGGCCGCGATCACTGGTGGCACCAGTTGATGCAGGACGCCGCGCCCTACTGCGAGCCCGAGCACATGGACGCGGAGGACCTGCTCTTCATCCTCTACACGAGCGGCACCACCGGCAAGCCGAAGGGCATCGTCCACACGACGGGCGGCTACCTCACGCAGGTCACCGCGACGACCAAGCTGGTCTTCGACCTCAAGGACGAGGACGTCTTCTGGTGCACGGCCGACGTGGGCTGGGTGACCGGTCACTCCTACGTGGTGTACGGACCGCTCGCGCTGGGCGCGACGCAGGTCATGTACGAGGGTGCGCCCGACTGGCCCGAGAAGGACCGTTTATGGGAGATCGTCGAACGCTACGCCGTGACCGTTTTCTACACCGCGCCAACGGCGATCCGCGCCTTCATGAAGTGGGGCACGGAGTTCCCGGCCCGGCACGATCTTGCGTCGCTGCGCCTGCTCGGCACAGTCGGCGAGCCGATCAACCCGGAAGCGTGGATCTGGTATCACCACAACATCGGCGGGCAGCGCTGCCCCATCGTGGACACCTGGTGGCAGACCGAGACCGGCGGCATCATGATCACGCCGCTCCCCGGCGTCGTGCCGACGAAGCCTGGTTCGGCGACTCGGCCGTTCCCCGGCATCACGGCGGAGATCCTGGACGGCGCGGGAAAGACCATCCCGGTGGGCGGCGGGCTGCTGGCGATCACCACGCCCTGGCCCGGCATGCTGCGGACGATCTGGGGTGATGACGACCGCTATCGGCAGACCTACTGGTCAAAGTGGCCCGACATCTATTTCCCCGGCGACGGTGCCAAGCGGGACGAGGACGGCTACTTCTGGTTGCTGGGTCGCGTAGACGACGTGCTGAACGTCGCCGGCCACCGCCTCGGCACCATGGAAGTCGAGAGCGCGCTGGTGGATCACCCCTCCGTAGCGGAAGCCGCGGTGGTCGGCAGGAGCCACGAGCTCAAGGGTCAGGCGATCGTCGCGTTCGTGACGCTCAAGTCGGGCCACGCCGCGAGCGACGGGCTCAAGGACGACCTCAGGGCGCACGTCGCGAAGAAGATCGGCGCGCTGGCGCGGCCCGACGACATCCTCTTCTCCGCCGACCTCCCCAAGACGCGCTCGGGAAAGATCATGCGCCGCTTGCTTCGTGACATCGCCGAGGGACGGGCGTTGGGAGATACGACGACGCTGGCGGATGCGACGGTGGTCGAGAAGTTGAAGGTGGAGTACGAGGAGAAGGAGGGATAGGAAGGGAGCGGGGAGCGGTACCATTGGATGCTCGCCGCCGCGACGGAGCGCCGCGTCGGGCACCGTCAAGTACCGCTCCTCGCTCCCGGCTCCCCCGTCTTCAATCCGACCAGACTCGCCACGAAGATCGCGGTGATGAGCACCGCGGAGACGACGCACCACCGGCATATCGCGTGGATGCGGAAGAGCTCCAGATACTTCAGATAGATCGTGAACGCGACGCCAGCTCCGGAAAGCCTGACCAGCCAGCGCGTGGGCTCAGGCCGATTCTCCCATTTCTCCTGGAGTCCCAGCACGGCCACGCCCAACAGCGCGAGGTAGCCACCCACGCCGTACGCCGCTACCGGGATGCCGAGGAAGTCCCCCCACTGGCTGTTCTGTACGCGCTCGCAGGCCCCGCCGGCGCCGCACACCAGCGGCCCGGTGAAGCCGAGCTTGTAGAGCGTCAGGTAGATCGAGAGCAGGAGGCCGAGCAGCGCGAGGACGGCCACCGCCATGCGGTGCCGCATCAGCGCCTGACCGCTCCCGTCACCGCGGCGGGCGCTGGAGCCACCGGGGCGATCGAGTCCACGATGGCCTTGATCTGGTCATAGGTCGGCACGTCCTGGAGCTGCCGTCCGTTGACGAAGAAGGTCGGCGTGCTGTTCACACCGAGCGAATCGCCACGCTGCCTGTCGGCCTCGACTTCCGGCATCGCCCGCTGTGATTCCACGCAGGATCCGTACCGATCGGGATCGAGGCCGATGCGTTCGGCGTAGTCCCGGAACAAACCCGCGGGGCGGCGCGATTCCGACCAGTCGCCCTGGCCCTGGTAGATCGCGTCGTGCATCTCCCAGAACTTCCCCTGCTCGCGGGCGCACGCCGCCGCGAGGTGCGCCGGTCGCGTGTTGGGATGGCCGTCGAGCGGGAAGTGCATGAAGCGCCAGCGCACCCGGCCGGTGTTGATCAAGCGATCCCGGATGTCGGGCAGTTGCAGGACCGAGAACCGGGCGCAGAACGGGCACTGGAAATCGGAGTATTCCGCGATCTCGACCGGCGCGGAATCCGACCCGAGCACCACACCGCCGGGTCCGTTCAGGGCCGCGATCGGCGGCAGCAACGGGCTCGGCTGGCCCGCCGAGCCGCCCGACTGGCTGGTAGACCTCACGATCAACGTGACCCCGACCACAGCCATCACGCCCAACGCGATGTAGAAGTGCTTCAGCGACCGTCCGCCTGCCATGGATCCTCCCCATCCGTTTCCGGGTCGTCCGGCACCCAGCCGGCCGACGCTTCGCCCACGATCCGTCGGTGCTCGGCGGCCTCGGGCGGGTCGAAGGTCTGCCGGACCTCGTACTTGAACAGCTCGCTGCGCACGTTGCCCAGCTCGGCCAGCAGCGACGGCGTCTCGGCGAGCAGCCGGCCTTCGGAGTCGAGCACGACGATCCGCCGGGCTAGTGCTCTCAGCATTTCGACCAGCTTCACCGCGCGGGCAGGGTCGTACGTTTCCTCGGACACGCCACACCTTTCGTCCGGCCGCGCTCGCTTCGCGGGCGTCCGGCTCCTATCATCATACCCAAGGTGACGACGCTCGCCAACTCATCCCCGCGCCTGGCCTCGCCTCACGCGCTCCTCGATCTGGCCGCGATCGCCCAGGCGCCGCTCCGCTACGGCCACAAGGTGCGCATCCTGCGCGACGGCGCACTCGCCTTCCCCGCGATGATCGCCGCGATCCGTTTGGCGCGTCGCTCCATCTGCTTCGAGAACTTCATCATGGCGCACGACGGCACCGGCGAGACTTTCGCCGCCGCCCTCGAGCGGTCGCGCCGGCGCGGCGTACACGTCCGGGTGCTGTACGATCCTATCGGCACGATGTTGGTGCGCGGCGGACCGGTCGCGCGCCGCCTCCGCCATGCGGACATCGAGGCGCGGGCATTCCGGCCACTCTCGCCGGTGGCGCCGTGGAGTTGGCTCCGCCTCTGGCACCGCGACCACCGCAAGCTCCTGGTCGTGGACGAGTCCACGGCCGTCCTGGGCGGGATCTGCATCAGCGACCACTGGGCGCCCTCCGACCGGGGCGGGGGCGGCTGGCGCGACACCGCGGTGCTCGTCCGCGGCCCCGCCGTAGGCGATCTCCAGCTCGCGTTCGAGCGCATGTGGGGGCGCGCGCGCGGCTTGGTGCCGGGGTCGTCCGTCACCCAGGAGATCCAGATCGGCGCCGTCCCGCCCTCGAGGGGAGAGGCGGCGGTAATCGTGGTCGGCGACCGGCCCGGCACCCGCCGGGTCGCCGCGATCTACGAATGGCTCGCCGACCACGCCGAGGAGTCGCTCGAGCTGACGGACGCCTATTTCGTGGCGCCGACGGGAGTGTTGACCGCGCTCATCCGCGCCGCCCGCCGAGGCGTGCGAGTGCGGCTCCTCCTGCCGGGCCGCAACAACCACCCCGTCGCGGGGCTGGCGGCGCGGCGCATCTACGCCCCCCTGCTCGCTGCGGGAGCCGAGATCCACGAGTGGAACGGGGTGATGCTGCACGCCAAGACGGCCGTCGTGGACGGGGTGATCTCGCTCGTCGGCTCCAGCAATCTCGACCCGCTCTCGCTGAACCGGAACTACGAGCTGAACGTCCTCGTCGCCGATCCCGCGGTCGGGGCCCGGATGCGCGAACTGTTCGCGCAGGACCTGCGCGCCGCAGCCCTGGTGGACCCGGTCGCGTGGGGCGACCGACCGCTGCGCGCCAAGGTGGCGGAGGCCGCCGCGACCCTCTTTTCGCGGTACCTGTAAGACGGTCGAAAACCCCCCGGGTGAAAGAGTTGAACGCCGCGCCCCCCTCCGCTATATTCCCCCCGATAACGGCGCCCCGTTCGGCCACTTTGGAGGTGTGATGGCGAAGAAGCAGAATAGCCGCAAACCGTATGTGCCCACGACATTTGAGCAGGCCCGCGATGAGCTTTTCAGTCACATCCTTAGATGCGGTGTTCTCGAGGCAGCCGAAGCGCATCGGAAGGATTGGTTCGACGACACGATGGACTACCTGGCGGAGCGTTACGAAGCCCTGACGGACGCGGAGCTCACCGAGCTCCGGACCCTGGGCGAGCGCTACTGCCGGCCGGTCGTCGCGCGGCCTGAATCGGTTGCAGCAGGCGTGGCCTGACGGACGCAGGCATTCGCAAGTGGGCGCCCCGAGCCTAACGGCTTGGGGCGTTTTGTTTGCGCCACCTCATCCCGGCGGCCAGCCGTATCCCTCCTCCGACGCCCGCCTCGATGAACGTGCCGCGCCGGCCGGCCGGCGCGTTCTCCGCGCCAACGACCAGCAGCACGTAGGGGCGCGCCCTGCCACCTGACAGGGCGACTGAAACGCCCCCGCCGGCGTAGACCCCGTTGCCGGCCCGCCTCGAGGGGTCGAGCAGGAAGTGCCATGCGGCCTCTGCCCGGCCCACGAGGCCGCCATTCTCGTCCGATCCAAGCATCAGGGCGCCGCCGACGCGGGTCCTGCCCTGGTCGCGCCAAGCCAGGCCCGCCCCCGCCACACCGACCGCCGGCCTCGACCCGAATCCGGCGACACCGACCTGGGTTTCCCGCCACCCCTGCGCGACGACGCGGCCCGGCGAGACCAGGGCGACGGCCAGGAGTACGCTCCAGGCGCTAGGCCTGGAGCGCCAGCTCATACCGCACGGCGACGTCGGGCGCGAGGGAGTGGGCCACCGAGCAGTACTTCTCGAGCGAGAGCTCGATGGTATGCCGAGCCTGCGCCTCGGCGAGGCTCGGAGCGGCGATGTGATACGTGATCGTGATCGCCGTGTACCGCTCCGGGATCTCTTCCCGCCGCTCGCCGGCGACCTCGACCCGCAGCGAGCGCAGGTCCGCGCGCTTCTTCTTGAGGATCACCACGACGTCGCTGCCCGAGCAGGCGGCAAGCGCGAGGAGCAGGTTCTCCATGGGACCGGGCCCCGCCACGTTGTCGCCATCCAGCGTGATCGGCGCCTTCCCCGCCCCCTCGCCCCGGAACACGAGGTCGTGCTCCCAAGTCAGCTGCACCCGCTTGGTCTCGGCCATCAACGGCTCCCGGCGCCGCGAGTCGCGAGGCCTATCAGGAAGCGGTGGCGGTCGAGGCGGTCCAGAGCGTGGTACTCGAGCAGCCAGTTGAACGACGGCCGGAAGCGGAGCTCGAAGCCCATCACGATCGTCGGCCAGGTCTTCTCCGCCCCGCCCTCAGCCTTGAAGTACCCGATGCCCATCCCGACGTACGGGATGGCATCCGCCTGGTCCGGCTGGAAGCGATAGACGACCTCGAGGGCGAGGTGATCGGTGGTGGTCCTCCCGGCCCCGAACTCGAACGACGGCCGGAGGCGTACCATGGGGGACCAGAGCTCCGCGACGTCGAAGGTCGCTCCGAGGACGAGCGACCCGCCGCCCCTGACATCGGCGCCCGCGCGCGTGGAGAACCCGAGGAGGTCGAACCGGACCCCCGCGCCGCTCGACGGCGCGGCGCCGGCCGGCGGCTGGAACTCCTGGGCTCCGGCCGCTTGCGACGCGAGCGCAAGCGGAATGGCGAACCGGGCGAGCCGGACGGATCTGGTCATGCGAGATCTCCTCAGGAAGGCGATGCGTGACGGACCGCCAGGCGGCCGTAGTCGGCGATGGCGTAGAGCGCCATCGCGGCGGTGGCCCACGCCAGCGGCTCCAAGTACGGCGAACCCATCAGCCAGGCGAACAGGGTCAGGCTCTGGCCGGTGGTCACCATTTTGCCGCCGGCGCGCGCCGGGACGGTGAACGGCCGGCGCAGGGCGACGCTCGCCAGATACCCGAACGGCGCCAGAATGTCCCGCAGCAGCACGCCGGCGACCTCGAGCGGGGTGAGCCCGCCCGATAGGGCCAGCATCCCGAAGGCGGTGATCATGAACACCTTGTCCGTCACCGGATCGAGCGCTGCGCCGAGCTTCGACGGGCCCAGCCTGCGCGCGAGCCATCCGTCCAGGAGGTCGCTAGCCGCGGCGGCCGCGAGGACCAAGACCCGCACTTCCATCCGGCCGAACAGGGCGAACGCGACCGCCAGCGGCACTCGCGCGAGGGACACGAGGTTCGCGGCCGTAAGTGCCCTGCCGGCTTGGCCTTGCCGCTCTCCGGCGGGCGGGCTAACTTCTCGCATCGTATGGACCTCTCACTCCTCAAGCAGGCGGCCATCTTCGCGGACCTCGACGAGGGCGAGCTCGCGCGCGTGGCCGAGGTGTGCAAGGAGCAGAAGTTTCTTAGTGCGAAGACGATTTTCAAAGAGGGCGAGCCGAGCAACCGCCTCTACATAATCGCCGACGGCGACGTCCGGATCAGCCGGATCATCCCCGGCAGCGGCGAGGAGGCGCTCGCGGTCCTGAAGAAGGGGACCTGCTTCGGCGAGATGGGCATCTTCGACCAGTCCGAGCGCTCGACGGACGCCATCGCCAACACGGACTGCACCCTCCTCACGATCACCCGCTCCGACTTCGAGCTGCTGCTCGACTTCAACCGCGACATCGCCTACAAGGTGCTGTGGGCCGTGGTCCGGATGCTCTCGTCCCGGTTGCGCGCGACCAACGACAACCTGAGGTCGTTCCTCGCGATGTCGATGTTCTAGGTCGCCGGCGCGGCGACCTTGAAGCGCGCGTCCAGGGCCACCACCCGGTCCGGGAACGCCACCAGCGGGTTGACGTCCATCTCGACGATCGCTTCGTGGTCGCCGACCATCTGGGACACGCGCTGCACCATCTCCTCGAGCTGGACCAGGTCCACCGACGTCTCGCCCCGCACGCCTTCCAGCAGCGGGTAGCCCCGGATACTTCGCACCATCTCTCTCGCGTCAAGGTCGGTGACCGGATGCACGCGGAAGGTGACGTCCTTCAGGACCTCCACGAACAAGCCGCCCAGTCCGAACATCAGGAGGGGACCGGCCTTGACGTCGCGCGTGGAGCCGATGATCGTCTCGCGCCCGCCGGCGACCATCTTCTGGACGAGCACCGCCTCGACCTCGACGCCGGCCCGCTCCCGCACCCGCTCCCGCATGCGGACGTATCCGCTGCGCACCTCGGCCTCGCTCGCGATGCCGACGACGACGCCGCCCACGTCGCTCTTGTGGATGATCGCCTGACTCACTGCCTTGAGGACCACGGGGAAACCCATCGCCGCCGCTTCGCGCGCCGCCTCGTCCGCCGAACGCACTACCTTCCATGGCGCCGTCGGGATGCCGTACGCGTCGAGCATCGCGAGCGACTCGCCTTCGGTGAGTTTCTCTCGGCCCGCGCGCAGCGCCCCATCGATGATCGCGGTTGCGCCGTCCCGGTCCGCAGGGAAGTTCTGCACCGTGCCTTCGGGTCGCTCGAGCCACAGCCGATAGCGGTTCAGCGCGGCGAGGGCGCGCACCGCCGACTCTGGGAATACGTACCCGGGGATGCCGGCGTCCACGAGCTCTTTCAGCCCCGCCGGCACGCCGTTCCGCCCCAGCAGCACGGCGATCACCGGGATCTCCTTGCGGGTGGCCGCCGCCTCGCGGATCGCCACCGCGACGTCGCGCGCCTGGATGCCGAGCGGCGGGATCAGCGACGCGATGACGGCGTCGACGTTCGGGTCCTGAAGTACCAGCGTGATCACGGCGCGATAGGTGTCCGCCTTCGCGGAGGCGATGAGGTCAACCGGATTGCGGACCGTCGCCTCGTCGGGGACGCGCTCCCGGATGGCCCGCTGCGTCTCCGGCGAGAGCTCCACGACGCGCAGGCCCTGCGATTCGCACGCATCCGCGAGGATGATGGCCGGGCCGCCGGCGTTGCTGATGATCGCCACGCGATCGCCCTTGGGCATCGGCAGGCGTGGGAAGGCCATGGCGTAGTCGAACAGTTCCTCGACGGTCTGGGCGCGGATCACGCCGGATTGGTGCATCAGCACATCGGCCGCCAAGTCGGTGCCGGCCAGCGCCGCCGTATGCGACGACGCAGCCCGTGCTCCGGCCGCGGTGCGGCCCGCCTTCACGACGAAGATCGGCTTCTTGCGGGTCAGTGACTTCGCGATCCGGAAGAACCGCTTCGGGTTGCCGAAGCTCTCGAGGTACATGAGGATCGCGCCGACGTTCGGGTCGTCGGCCCAGTACTCGAGGAGGTCGTTGCCCGAGACGTCCGGCTTGTTGCCGACCGAGACGAACTGATGGACGCCGATGCCGAGCTCCTCGCCGTAGTCGAGGATGCTCTGGCCCATGGCGCCCGACTGGCTCACGATCGCCACGGAGCCGTGGGGTGGCATGGATGGCGCGAAGGTCGCAAGCATCGATACCGCGGGGTCGGTATTCAGCACTCCCATGCAGTTGGGCCCCACCATCCGCATCCCGTATCGCTTCACGATCTCCACCAGCTTCTGCTCTCGCGCGACCCCCTCACCGCCGACTTCGGCGAAGCCCGCGGTGATCACCACCAGTCCTTTCACGCCCTTCCGGCCGCACTCCTCCGCGACGTCGAGCACGAACTGTTTGCGCACCACGATGATCGCCAGGTCCACCGGGTCCGGGATGGCGCCGACCGAGGGGTAGGCCCTGATGGAATGGATCGAAGTGGCGTTGGGATTGACCGGGTAGACGGGCCCGTGGAAGCCCCAGCGCACCAGGTTGTCGAGAATCTGGAAGCCGATCGTGTCCGGCTGGCGTGATGCGCCGATGACCGCGATGGATCCCGGCTTGAGGATGGCGTCGAGCACGGGGTGAACGTAGCAGGGGGAGTGGGGAGTGGTACGTTCGGCACGCACTCGGCGGCGGACGAGCGAAACGTAGACCTTCGAGACGTCGACGAGCGCGATCACCGCACTATGCGCAGCAGTCCCGCGTCGGCGCTCCCGCGGATGAAGCTCTCCGCGTCGGTGGCCGGGATGGCGATGCCGGTGAGCTGTGACGCGCGCTGCGCCGCCCCGGCTAGGTACTCATCGATGGGCCGGCCGGCGAAGGTCGCATCGGCGTCGCGCATGCAGAGGACGATCTCCTCCCAGGTGCCGATGTAGGACGTGCCGTCGGGCGTCGCTATGCGATGGACCTCACCGGAGCGCGTGCGCTTGCGCATCTCCTGCAGCTCGGTGAGGAGGGTGCCGAAGAGCTCGAGCTGCGCCGGATCGCGCGAGCCGGTGCCGTCCGGGCCCGCCGCCTCGATCTCGGCTAGCAGCAGCTCGGTCGCGTCCGCCTCGCCGGCCAGGTCCGCCAACCGCACCAGCCAAGGACGCAGCTCAGGGTCGTCGTCGGGCAACCGGTAGATGGTCTTCTTGAGCTCGATGACCCTCCAGATGCCGAGCTCGTCCCAGTGTTCCTCCGGGTCGGACTTCTCGAACTCCGCCAGCGCTTCTTCCGACTGCCCCCGGTCATACAGCAGGTTCGCCAAGTAGACCCGCGCTTCCGAGTGGTCCGGATCGATCTCGAGCGCGCGCCGAAGCCAGCGGATCGAGTCCTTTTCCTGCGAGAGCCGGTGCGCCGCGTATCCGACGCAGGCGGAGGCCTCGGCGCTCTCCGCGTGGGCCCGGAGCGCCACGTCGAAGAAGCGACGCGCGTGATCGAGGTAACCGTCGCGGAAGAGCGCGCGACCCATCTGGAGTACGATGTCGAGGTCCTCGCCGAATCCCAGGGCGAGCACCCGATCGAAGCACGCGAGCCCCGACCTCCCTTCGCCCAGCTTGAGCAGCACCTCACCCATCCCCGCCAACGCGTCCTCGTGGTCCGGCTCGAGCGACAGCGCCGCGGCGAAGGTGCGCCGCGCCCAGGCATACTCCTCCCGCGCGAGGCGGGCGTAGCCCATCCCCACGTGGAGCTCGACGGCTTCGGGATAGATCAACAGACCTTCGCGGAGCACTTCGATCGCCTGGTCGTATTGCCCTTCGTTGTACAGCTGGTGCGCGCGTTCATCGAACTCGTCAGAGCTCCAGAACGGATCGGGCATCAGGAGGGGCTCCCGGGGAGGGTCGGCATATCATAAGGACTAACTGTCGCTGGGGCAAGAGGTTGCCTCACCGCCAAGAGTCCGCGCCTCGGCACGTCTGCCGGTCTCAAGGGTTCTTCTGCGTCGCCTTTCCCCACTTCTTGAGCAGGCGGGCGAGCGAATCCTGCTCGCGGGGGCTGAGCGTGCCCGCCGCCTCGGCCATGCGCGCTGCGTGCGAGGGGAAATGCAGGTCGAGGAGCGCCTCCCCTTTGGGCGTCAGGTGCGCGAGCACGACGCGGCGGTCCTCGGTCGAACGCTGGCGCCTCAGGTACCCGGCGCGCTCGAGCTGGTCCGCGACGTAGGTGATGTTGCCGCTCGTCACGAGGAGCTTCTCGCCGATGGAACACAGAGGGAGCGCTCCCCGGTGATAGAGCACCTCGAGCACGGCGAACTGCGCTTGAGTGAGGCCGTAACGGTGGATGTCGCGCGCCGAGACCCGGCTGACCGAAGCCGCGCACCGTGCCAGTGCCACCCACAGGTTCAGGGCGCGATCGGCAGCGCCGCCGTAGGAGCGGCGCCGGCCGCCGTTGGAGGGCTTGGCTGGCCTCATTTCAAGCTCAAAGTGTGCGAACGGGAGGGATGAGTCAACGCGGCGCGCGCGCTGGGAGCCTACGGCGTCACGCGCGCGGTGAGATGGTACCCGCCGGAGCGCGCTCCGGACCCGTAGGTGCCCACCACCATGCGGTAGAGCGTGCCGGCGGAGACCGGGTAGGTGATCAGCGCGTTGTTCCCTTCTCCACTGTCGTCGTCGTGGGTCAGCTCCGTGCCGGCCGAGTCCTGAAGCATGAGGTAGGGATCGAGGTCGGTGGACGTGAGGTCGACGGTGGCGGTGCCGGCGCGCGGGGCGCGGAACTGGTAGATGTCGGCGTAACTGCCGCTCGCGGTCGCGCTGTCTCCGGACTCGAGTTGCCCTTCGCGCGCTTCGCCTTCGGAGATCGACTGCACCGTGCCCGGATCGGCGAACTCGCCCGAGACGGCGGTGAGCGAGATGCGGTACGCGCCGACCCTGGGCTGGTCGCCGTAGGTGGTGGCGAACGCGGTGTATCGGCCGGGGGCCGGAGCGCGGACGTTGATGACCGCATCGCGGCCGTTCGCGTCGTCATTGGTCGCCACGACGCGGCCGTCGGGGCCGACCAGCATGAGATAGCTGTCCACGTCGGTGGATCTCATCTCGACCCGCACCCGCTCGTTGGCCTTGAGCTCGAAGGTCCAGCGGTCCTGGTAAGGGCCGTCCCCGGAGAACTCGTCGCCCGGCTCCAGCAGCCCGTCCTTGGTCTCTCCCACGGCGATGGACAGGGAGCTACCGGGGCTCGGCGCCTCAGGCGCCGGCCACTCGCTAACCGCCAGCGTGTAATCACCGCGCGCGGTCGACCCGAAGGATGTCGTTACGATCCGGTAGCTGCCGTTTCGCGGGAGGATCGTCCTGAGGCGCGCGTTATTATCGTCGCCGGAGTCGTCGTCGGAGCCGATCAGGAAGCCGTCGGCATCACGCACGTAGAGATACGCGTCGAACGAGGACGACGTCAGGTCGATCACCAGGCGCTGGCCGCGCTTGCCTCGCAGCGTCCACACCTGATAGGGGCCCTTGTTGCCTCGCATCATCGGGTCCCCATCGGAGAGCGCGCCGCTCGCGGACGAGCCCACCTTGATGCCGTGGACGGCCGGGCCGGAACTCCGGTTGCAGGCGAGGGCGAGCACGCACAACGGAATGAGCGGGAGGAGGCGGCGCATCTGGTCCCTCGCTTTCGTTTGTTAAGGCGTGTAGCGGATCGACAACCGGTACAGCCCCGTTTCGGGGTCTTCACCGTAGCTGTTGGCGCGGATGCGATAGGACGTGCCCGCCGTCACGCGCGTCGTTATCTGGGAATCGGTCCCGCTGCCGCCGTCGTCGTCGGTGCCGATCGGGTGCCCCTCGGCGTCCTGGACGATGAGGTACGCGTCGAAGTCGCCGGAGCGCAGGTCGATGACGACGTCTCCGGTACGGATGGCGAGGAAGGTGAAGACATCGGTGTAGGTGCTGTCTCCGGCGGTGCTGTCGCCGGCTTCCAGCCGCCCCACGACGGTCTCGCCTGGCCGGATCTCCTGGACCTGGCCCGCGCGGCCGACCGCGCCGCTCTGGGCGAGCGACAGCTCGTAGAAGCCGCTCGCCTCACGGTCGCCGTACCCGCGCGCCACGACGCGGTAGCGGCCGCTCTGCGCCAGGTGCGCGATGATGAACGAGTCCGTACCCTCGCCGAGGCCATCGTCGTTGTCCGCCACCTTGGTTCCGCGCGGGTCGCGAAGCTCGAGGAAGGTGTCGAACGCCCCCGAGCGCAGCTCGATCGTGACGTCCTGGCCGGTGCGGCCGTCGAATTCCCACCAGTCCTCGGTTCCGCCCTCGTCCCGCGCGCGGTCACCCGACTCGAGCCGACCGGCGAGCCGCTGCCCGTAGGCGATCCGGGCCGTCTGCCCGGCCGGGGCGACAGCGGTGCTGGAGGCGGAGAGCGCCAGCGTGTACCGCCCGCCGGTCCGGCTCTCCGAGTACGAGGACACCGCGATCGTATAGGTCCCGTTGTTGGGCAGGATCGTCATGATGCGGGAGTTGTTGCCGTCGCCGCCGTCGTCGTTGGAATCGAGCGGGGTCTGGCCGAACCTGAGCACGGCGTACGCATCGAACGCAGGCGACATCGCATCGATACGGATCACCTGGCCGGCACGACCCGTGAAAGTCCACCGGTCTTCCAGGCCCCGGGTGCCGTTGAGGTCTCCGGACTCGAGGCGGCCGTCCTTCGTTTCCCCGACCGCGATCGGGGCGGCGGTACCCGGATCCGCGAAGCTCCCCGTCTCCTCGGTCAGCGCGAGCCGGTACGCTCCGATGCTCGGGTTCTCGCCGTAGGTCGTCGCGACGATCGTGTAGCCGCCCGCGGTCGCGGTGCGCAAGCTCACCACCGCGTCCCGTCCCTCGAGCCCGTCGTCGTCGGACCCCACAACCTGTCCGTCGGGGCCGAGCACCATGAGGTAGCTGTCGAAGTCGGTGGAGCGCAATTCGACGCGGAGCCGCGCGCCCGCCCGGGCGTCTATCGTCCAGCGGTCCTGGAACGGTCCGTCGCCGCCGATGTCGTCCCCCGGCTCGAGCAACCCGTCCTTCGCTTCACCGGGGCGTATCGGCGCGACCGTTCCGGCCGGCGGCGCCTCCGGCGTTTCCCAGCCCCGCGCCTGGAGCGAGTAGCTCCCGCGGCCGTCCTCCCCGAAGGCCATCGCGACGATGCGGTAACGGCCGTCGCGCGGCAGGATGGCGTGGATGCGCGAGTTGTTGTCCTCACCGGAATCGTCGTCCGAGCCGACCACGTATCCCTCTTCATCCCGCAGCACCAGATACGGATCGAAGTCGTCGGACATGAGGTCGATGACGAGCTTCTGGCCCCGCCGGCCTTCCAGCGTCCACAGGTGGTATGGCGAGTGCCGGCTGCGGCCCACCGGGTCGCGGCTGGTCAGGGAATCGGTGACGGTCTGTCCGACGGTGATGGCGCGAGGACCCTGCGCGAGCGCCGGCGCGGCGATAAGCAAGGCGAGCAGGGAAAGGACACGGGCCGGCGGGCGGCGCATACGGGAATACCTCAGTCGAGGTGATAGGGGACGCTAACGACGATCTTCCCCTTGCGGAAGAGCAGCGCGCCCTTGATCAGCAGGGCGGTGTTGTTGTGCAGTAGCGCGTGCCACCACTTCTTCGGCACGATCTCCGGCAGCACGACCGTCACCAGCGCGCCGTGCGCCTCGTCCTTCGCCTCTTCATCCACCTGGTCGATGTACTGGAGCAGCGGCGCGATGACCGAGCGGTAGGGCGAATTGAGGAAGACGAGCGGCACGCCCACGTCCCACTCGTCCCACCGCGCCTGCATCTTCTCGCCGTCGTGCTCGTGCTCCGAGATGTACACGGCGCGGACGTCGTCCGAGATGGACAGCGCGTAGGTGAGGGCGCTCGCGACCCCGCGGTGGATGCCGGAGATCGGGACGATCACGGTATGCCGCAGCGGCCACACCGCCTGCCAGTTCTCCATCGAGAGCGCGCGCCCGAAGTCGCGGTAGTGCGCGTTCACCATCCGGAAGAACAGGATGAGCACCGGGATCACCACCACGACTATCCAGGCGCCCTCGGCGAACTTGCTGAAGGCGAAGATCAGCGTGACGACGCCCGTGGCCAGCGCGCCCACGCCGTTTATCGCCAGCCCGACCTGCCAGCGCGGCGCCCGCGAGGTCCACCAGCGTCGCACCATGCCGGCCTGCGAGAGCGTGAACGAGAGGAACACGCCGATAGCGTAGAGCGGGATGAGCGCGTGGGGGTTGCCGCCGAACACCGCTATCAGGCCGATGGCGAGCAGCGACAGGATGACGATGCCGTTGGAGTAGACCAGCCGGTCGCCGCGGTGCGCGAGCTGCCGGGGCAGGAAACGGTCTTCGGCCAGCACCGAGGCGAGCGAAGGGAAGCCGGCGAAACAGGTGTTCGCGGCGACCAGGAGGATCACAGCCGTGAACGTCTGCACCAGGTAGTAGGCCGGCCCGACGCCCAGCACCAGACGGCCTATCTGCGAGACCACGGTCTGGCCCGGGGCCGGGACGACGCCCATGGCGTGGGCCAGCGCCGTCGTGCCCATGAAGAGGATCGCAAGAGTGAGCCCGAGCATCGTCAGCGTGGCGACCGCGTTCTTCGCCGCCGGCTCCTTGAACGACGGCACGCCGTTCGCGATGGCCTCGACGCCGGTCATGGCCGTGCAGCCCGAGGAGAAGGCGCGGAGGATGAGGAACGCGGTGAGCGCCGGCGCCGTGGACGCCGCGGTCAGGACCGCCTCCGGGGCCGCGTGGGGGAGGGTGCCAGTAGCCCAGCGATAGAACCCCGTAGCCAGCAGCGTCAGTAGCGCGAGGATGAAGCCGTACGTCGGCATGGCGAACATTGCCGCCGACTCCCGAACGCCGCGCAGGTTCGCCAGCGCGACCGCCGAGACGCACACCGCCGCGAGGGCCACCCGGTGCTGGTAGAGCGCGGGGACGGCAGAAGTCACGGCGGCGACGCCCGCCGCCACGCTCACCGCCACCGTGAGGACGTAGTCCACGAGCAGCGCGGCGCCGGACACGAGCCCCGGTCCCACGCCGAGGTTGTCGTAGGCCACGGTGTAGGAACCGCCGCCGTTGGGGTAGGCGGGGATGACCTGGCGGTACGACGCCACCACTAGGATGAGCAGACCCACGATGACCGCGGCCACCGGGGTCGAGTACATGAGCGCCGCGACTCCGGCCGGCGCCAGAACGAGCAGGATCTCGTCGGTCGCATAAGCGACCGACGAGAGGGTGTTTGAAGAAAAAACGGCGAGCGCCGGAAGCCGCCCGATGCGTTCGCCATGCAGCAGGTGCGAGGCGAGGGGTCGTCCGACCAGGATGCGTTTCAGGTTTCGCAAGAAGCTCAACACGGGGCAGGATTCTCACCTCCCGCCACCGGACGCGCAACGGGCGGCCCGGATCAGCTCCGAACCGCCCGCAGTCCAACCTCAGTCAAGCCAGTGCCTTAAGGCGCGTTCGCGCGCCCGCGCGCCAGCGGGTTCAGCTACCTCCCCCCGGCCAGCTCGTCGGCGAGCGTGCCCGCATCGTACACCCGGCGCAGCGCCTCGAGGATGCCGCGCGAATCCACCCAGACCGACCGGTTCCGCGCCTCGGTGAACATGAAACGGGGCGGCAGGCTCTCGATATTGCCGTCGAAGATGAGACCCACCACCTCGCCGTTCCGGTTGATCACCGGGCTGCCGGAGTTCCCGCCGATGATGTCGTTGGTGGAGATCGCGTTGAACGGCGTCGCGAGGTTCAGTGAATCCCGGCGCTGCTGCCACCGCGCGGTCAGGTTCCATGGCGCCCGGCCGCCGAAGCCGGCCGAGCGGTCGTAGAGGCCGAAGAACGTGGTGTAAGGCTGCGCCTGCGTGCCGTTGTACGGATATCGCTTCACCTCCCCGTCCGAGATCCGGAGGCTGAAGGTGGCATCGGGCGCTACGCTGTTGCCGAAGACGGCGAGCAGGGCGCGCGCCACGCGCTCATCGCTCTGCGCTTCTTGGTTCAGGAGGTCGGTCCACTGGCGCTGGATGTCGCGCTCGAGCGGATCGATGGTCCGCGCGAGCACCACGAACGGATCCGTGGAGGCTGCTATGCGGGCGGCCCCGGCGGTGACGAGCGCGCGCCGCTGGTCCGCGGTGAGGATCTGCGATCCGGTCACCATGGCCCGCGCCGCGGCTTCAGGAGTGCGGGTGCCGAGGGCGGCGCGGCGCACCGGGTCGGCTTCAGGCAGCTCGCGCGCCATCTCGGTGAGGTACGCGGTGAGGAGCCGGATCTCGACGATCGTGTCGACCGGCGCCGCCGGGTAGAGAGCCCGCTCGAGGCCGGCGCGGTTCGCATCGCGATAGCGCGCGAGGCGCCCCGTGTCCGGCTTCGCCGACTCCACCGGCAGGCGCACGATGTCAGCCGCGTTCCCCAGCAACCGCGACCCATAGGCGCCGAAGGCGTAGTAGCGGCGGCGGGTGTCGAGCGCTCGCATCTGCCCCCGGATCCGCGCGATGACGTCCCACGCGTCGCCGTAGCGGCGGCGCAGATTGGGGTCGGCGTTCACCCGGTTCCTGAAGTTGCTCTCCCATTCGCGCTTGCGCGCCATCAGCTGCGGGTCCGCGAAGAAGCTGTTGTAACCCTGGACCGCCTTTTGCGTGTTCTCGGCACCGAACAGGGTGTTGCGGATGTCAGCGCCGCGTTCGCCGCCCAGGTCGAGGATCTGGTGGTACACGGAGATCTGGCGGGCCAGCTGCGCCAACTGCGCCGGGTACTGCACGTCGCGCAGGAACTCGAGCTGGCCCATGGTGTTGAGGCGGCCGGTGGAGCCCGGGTTTCCGGTTACGAAGACGAGGTCGCCTTCCGACGTGCCGTCACGGCTCCAGGCGAAATACTCCGTGTGCGCCGGCTCGTTGTTCACGTACGCGCGATAGATGGACAGGTCGAGGTCGTGGCGCGGATAGGTGAAGTTGTCCGGGTCCCCCCCGAAGAACGCCGTCT
>JAUYOW010000130.1 GCA_030697825.1 Gemmatimonadales bacterium
GGAAGGCGGCGTCGCGGCCGCTGGGGACGACGGCGACGACCGGGCGCTCATCGGGGCGGGGCCGCGCCTTGCTGCGCCCCGTGAGTGCTCGCTGCGGCGAGCCGCCCACCCGTCCTCGCCGTCCGCCGTCGTCGATCGCGCGCCCGGCCCCGCCACGCTTGCCGCCATAGGTCGCCGCGTACGCCGCGATCGCCGCATCGGCGACGCCGACGCGGACGGGGCCGTAGCCGAGGCCGCGCGCGATGCGGAGCAGTTTCCGGGCGAGCTTCGCTTCGTCGCCGAGTCCCGCTGCATCGACCCACCAGGCGCCTTCCGCGGTGGGCAGACGCGCCGACGCGCAGACGCGCAGGGCGCCGCCGCCCCACGCTACCCGCGGGCTCGCCGCGAGCAGCGCGGTTGTCACCTCCAGGGCGGCGCGCGAGATCCGCTCGTCGTCCCACGGCAGCGCGACGAGATCGCTCGCCAGGGCTTTCGCCTGGGTTAGCGCCATGCTGCACGCGACGCCACGGCGCGCGGCTTCGGCGTCGGTAGCGACGATGCGGGGCTTGCCGCGGACGTCGGTGAAGACGACGGAAGGACGGAACGTCGGAACGGCGGAAGGTGGTTCCGCGCCACTCTTACCGCCGTTCCGTCGTTCCGACATTCCGCCCGTAAGCGCGCCGATCGCGAACCGCCCAATGCGGACGCAGGCGATGCGGCAATACGAAGCCAAGAGGGACCTCCACGACGCGCGGGGCGCCGCCCTTCTCGATCGTGATTCGCAGGGTGCGTGGCGCCGGCCACGCGCCGCCGGAGAGGCCGGGGACGAAGCCGGCGGTATCGGCGCGCGGGCGGACGGTGAGCACTAGCGCGGCGAACGGCGTCCTAGCGCTCGGACGGCCGGGGTCGCGCCTTGCTGCGCCCCGTAAGTGCTCGCTGCGGCGCGCCCCCGGCACGTCCTCGCCGGCCGCCGTTCGCCCCCGTACCACCAGCGCCGTGTCCTTGTCCCGCGCTAGGCGCTGGAGCCTCACCGCGACCGCGCGCGCGGGCGCCGGGGCCTGGTCCACGATCACGAGGCCGAACGCGCCGGTCCGCAGGAGCACGTCCGCGCACCACCACGCGCTCTGGGTCGCCTTGGGCCGCACCACCCAGAACGGGCCCAGGGCCGCGAGGTGCGCGGCGGCCTGCGGCGCCAGCGTCCGCTCGGCGTCCACCAGGGCGACTCCTTCATCGGCCTGGAGCGTGGCCTCCGCCAGGGCGAGGAGGAGCGCGGTGCCGCCGGTGCCAAGCGGGGCGTCGAGCGCGGTGATCTGCCCGCGTGGGACGCCCGATGGCAGCACCGCATCGAGCGCGGGGATGCCGAACCGGAGCCCGTGGCGCGCCCCGGAGGCGAGCCGCTCGAGATGCTCAGGGAGCAGCAGCTTCAGGTTTGGGGCGGTCACAAATGGCTCCCCTCAGGCCCCAAAGCATACCCGAAGAAACACCGAAGCTCAAGAGCATAAAAAAAGACCCGTATATACGCACCCCGGACGCGGCATCTCTTCACCTGCCCCTTCGGGGGCCTCCGCGCAGCCCGGCCCATCCCGCGATCCGTGTCGGCGGTCTTGCGCGCTCCCGGGCCGCTTCGGTAGCCTGTCGAGTGTAACCCGGCTCTAACTGCACGAACTGCACACTCGCGGGGGACGCCGTGAGGCGCCTCCGAGTGCGTCCGCCAACGCTTCCCGCAAACCTCGTGCGAGACGCCGTCGCCCGCCAGCTCGCCACGGTGTCGCTGCGCCAGGCCGCGGCGGAGATCGGGCTCAGCCCGAACGCGCTCCGCAACTTCCTGAACGGCGCTGAGCCGCGCATCCCCACGCGGGCCAAGCTCGAGCGCTGGGTGGCGAGCCGCCGCATGCGGGAACGCGGCCCCGGCGTCGGACGCCTCGTCGAGCTCCTGGGCGAGCTCGGTGCCGAGCTCTCTCCCGGCGAGACCGCCGCCCTCGGCGAGCACACGGTGCGCTTCCTCGTCAACGCGTATGAGGCCCGGCGCCTCCCACCGCCGCGGTGGGTGCGGGAGCTGGCCAACCACTACAAGACTTCGCGCCACGGCTCCTAGCGCGCCGAGTTGACTCGGCGCAACGGTCGAGCGTAGGTTGGGCGTGCAGTTTGT
>JAUYOW010000131.1 GCA_030697825.1 Gemmatimonadales bacterium
AGCTTCTGCAGCGCCGTTGTCACCGCCGCCTCGACGTGCGGCGGGATCGTCTTGCGCTGGAGCGTCAGCGAACGCGGCTGCTCGGTCATCACCCGCGCGACGATCGCCTGCGCCGTCGGGCCGGTGAACGGCGGTTCCCCCGCGAGCATCTCGTACAGCACGCAGCCCAGCGCGTACACGTCGCTCTTCGCCGTGATCTCGCGCTCCCCCATCGCCTGCTCGGGGCTCATGTAGTGCGGCGTGCCTAACGACATGCCCGTCTCGGTGATGCGGGTCCCGCCGCCCGCGCTCGAGACCGCCAGCGCGATCCCGAAGTCCGCCACCAGTGCCCGGCCGTCGTGAAGCAGGATGTTCTCGGGCTTGATGTCCCGATGCACCACGTGGTGCCGGTGCGCGTAGTCCAGCGCGTCGGCCACCTCCCGCGCGATCCGTACCGCGTCCTCCACCGGCAGCTGCTTCTCGCGCGTCAGGCGGTCGCGCAGACTCTCGCCCTCGACGTACGGCATCACGTAGTAGACGATGCCCTCGGCCTCGCCCGAGTCGTGCAGCGGCAGGATGTGGGGGTGCTGGAGGTTGGCGGTGAGCCGGATCTCCTTCAGGAACCGCTCGCCACCGAGGATCGCGGCCAGCTCGGGGCGCAGCACCTTGAGCGCCACCTTCCGGTCGTGGCGAACGTCGTGGGCGAGGTACACCGTGGCCATCCCGCCCGCGCCGAGCTCCCGCTCGATCTGGTAGCGGTCGGCCAGCGCGGCCGACAGGCGCTGCACGGCGTCTGTCACGGTACCTCTTGAGGATGGAGGGAGCCCGGCCGAAGATACCGGCCGGGAACCGGGTGGGCCAGTCGCGGCGGTCCTGAGGCGGTTGACCGGCTCTCCCGCCCCAGCGGCTGAAAGCCGCTGCTCGGCCCTACGGCTTAAGCCGCACCAACGCTTCCGTCGCTTCAGCGACCGAGCCGAGCCGCAAGTTTACTCGCGGGGGGCCAATCCGCATATTCGACCCATGCCGAACGTCGCCGCCCTCCGAGCGCTGGCCGACAAGTGGGCCTACGCCGAGGCCTCCGAGCGCGCCAACTTCGCTCCCTACCTCATCGACCTGTGCAAAGCGCTGGGCGTTGACGGCCCGGGCCCGGCCGGCAGCGGCTACCAGCTCGAGCTCACGATCAAGGTCATTACGAAGGACGGCGTCGAGGTCGCGAACTACATCGACTGCTTCCGCCGCGATTTCTTCGCGATCGAAGCCAAGGACCAGGAGCCCGGCCGGTCCTCCGACCTGCTGCTCAGGCGCGCGTTCGGGCAGGTGCGCAACTACGTCACCTACGCGCCCGGAGGCATGCCCCCGTACGTGATGGTGATGGACGTGGCCCGGACACTCATCGTCTGGGACCGGTGGAACGGCAACTACGGCGACTGGCAGGCGGGCCGCCGCATCGACCTCACGAGACTCCACGAGCGGCCAGAGGACGCGCAGCTTCTTCACGCCATCTGGACCGATCCGCGGTCGCTCGATCCGCGGGCCCGCGCGCAGGCCGTCACCAAGGAGGTGGCCGGCTACCTGGCCAACCTGGCCCGGGCGCTAGAGGAGGCCGGGAACGACCAGGAGCGTGTGGCGCGATTCATCATGCGCTGTGTCTTCACGATGTTCGCCGAGGACATCGGTCTGCTGCCCGGCGAGCCGTTCCGCAAGATCCTCGCGCGTTGCACCGACGAGCCGGCCGCGTTCCCCGAGCAGGCGCAGGCATTGTGGAAAGCGATGGACGCCGGCGAGAAGTTCGACTGGAAGAAGCTGATGCGCTTCAACGGTCACTTCTTCCGCGACTCGGAAGCGCTGCCGCTCACCAAGCAGGCCATCGTGGTCCTGAGCCTCGCGGCCGAGGCCGACTGGCAGGACGTGGAGCCGGCGATCTTCGGCACGCTGCTGACCCGCGCGCTCAACCCCGCCGAACGGCATCGGTTAGGCGCCGAGTTCACGCCGAGGGAGTTCGTCGAGCGGGTGGTCCGGCCAGCGGTGGAGGAGCCGATCCGCGAGCGGTGGAAGGCCGAGCAGGCCGTGGTGCTCCAGCTACGTGAGGCGGGGAAGAAGAAGGATGCCGAGAAGCGACTGCGGGAGTTCCACGACTGGATGAAGGCGCTTCAGTTCCTCGATCCCGCGTGCGGCTCCGGCAACTTCCTCTACGTGACGATGCACCTCGTGAAGCGGATAGAGCTGGAGGTGCTGCGCGAGCTGGAGGAGGTCACCGGGAAGCACGAGATGCGGCTGGCCGAGGTGGGGCCGTGGCAGTTCCACGGCATCGAGATCAAGCCGTGGGCGCGGGAGATCGCCGAGCTGGTGTTGTGGATCGGGTTCCACCAGTTCTGGCGCGCGCACCACGACGTGCAGCCGCCCGAGCCGATCCTTCAGGACACCGGCACGCTGGAGTGCCGCGACGCGGTGCTGGCGTGGGATGAGATCCGGCACGACCCGAGCCGTGACCGGCCCGACCCCACACCACGCATCACGCATCCGGTGACGGGGAAGCTGGTGCCCGATCCGAAAGCGAAGTTGCCGTACATGGAGTACGTGAACCCGCGGCCCGCGGAATGGCCGAAAGCGGACTTCATTGTGGGGAATCCGCCGTATCTGGGTAAGGGTAAGCAGAGGGACGCTCTCGGCGATGGGTACGTTGATGCGTTGCGACACTGCAATCCCAGGCTTCCAGACGGTATCGACTACGTCATGTACTGGTGGAATCGGGCCGCTACTCTGGTCGCAGAAGGAGGCTGCATCAGGGCGGGCCTGATTACCACCAACAGCATTGCTCAGCCGTTCAATCGCCCCGTGTACAACGACGCGAAAGCACGCGGCGCACACGTAGTCTGGGCGTGTGCCAACCATCCATGGGCGGATGAAGAGGGCGCTGCCGCGGTTCAGGTGACGATGTCAGTCCTGGCTCGTGATTCACGCGCAGCCGCCCTTGTAATTGTGGATAGCACGGGAACCGTCGTTGGGACAATCCTAACGCCCGGAATCAACGCGGACTTCACGCACCTCGCAGACGTGGCGCGTGCCGCCGGCGTGCCGCTCCTCTCCAACGCTGGGTTGT
>JAUYOW010000132.1 GCA_030697825.1 Gemmatimonadales bacterium
TCCTGAACGGCGCCGAGCCGCGCATCGCCACGCGGGCCAAGCTGGAGCGCTGGGTGGCGAGCCGCCGCATGCGGGAACGCGGCCCCGGCGTCGGACGCCTCGTGGAGCTCCTGGGCGAGCTCGGTGCCGAGCTCTCTCCCGGCCAGACCGCCGCCCTCGGCGAGCACACGGTGCGCTTCCTCGTCAACGCGTATGAGGCCCGGCGCCTCCCACCGCCGCGTTGGGTGCGGGAGCTGGCCAACCACTACCAGACGTCGCGCCACGGCTCCTGAGCGCGCCGAGTTGACTCGGCGCAACGGCCGAGCGTAGGTTAGGCGTGCAGTTTGTGCAGTTGCACCGCTGCGCGCGCCATGACCGACGTCCCCGACCGCGTTCCCGCCCGCCCGCGCGTCCTCGTGGTGGAGGACCACGCGCTTCTCCGCGCTGCCCTCAGCCGGTTCCTCCGGCTGAAGGGCTGCGGCGTCGAGGCCGCCGCGGACGGCGCGGAAGGTCTCGAAAGGCTGGCGGGCGACCATTTCGACGTCGTGGTGAGCGACGTCCAGATGCCGAGGCTTGACGGGCCGGCCTTCTACGAGCGCGCGGTGGCGTTGCACCCGTACCTCCGGCGCCGGTTTGTCTTCTGCAGCGCCATGCCGCCTCCCCTCTCCCTCATGACGAACCCCGCGGTCCGCTTCTACTTCAAGCCCCTGGAGCTGAGCGACCTCTGGGCGACGCTCAACGAGATGCTCGGGGATCAGCAGCCTTAGAGCGGCATCTCCCACTGGACCACATCTTCCGCCGGCCGGTGCGCGAGCGCGTCGGCGTACTCGTCGTGAACGAACCCGACCTTTCTCTGCAACCGCGCTACTCTCCGCTTGAGCGCTGTGGCGTATTCCCTGGTGACGAACCCCCGCGCGTCGAACGCCCGCTCGTACTTGGCGAGCAGCGCCGGGAACTCCTGTTCGACCACCCCCAGGAAACGCCGCTTGATGGGCGGGTAGAGCCGGAGCGGGTCCGCGCGCGCGAACGCCGCGCCGGCGTCCTTCGCCGCGCGCATCACGGCCTCGAGGTGCGGCACGTCGTCGGTGATCCCCGGCAGCACCGGCGCGATCAGCACCCCGGCGTGGAGCCCGGCCCGCACCAGCTTCTCCAGCGCGCCCAGCCGCACCGCCGGCACCGGCGAGCGGACCTCGAGCTTCCGGACCAGCAGCGCGTCCACGCTGATGAGCGAGATGAGCACGGTGACGCGGCTCCGCTCGGCCAGCCTCTGGAGCACGTCCAGGTCGCGCGCGATGAGCGGTGACTTGGTGATGATGCCGATGTGGAGCCCGTGGACCTGCGCCAGCCGCTCCAGCACCCGCCGCGTGATCCGGTACGTCCGCTCGGCGGGCTGGTACGGGTCGGTCGCGGTGCCGATCACGATGGTGTGGCCGCCCAGGCGCGACGGTCGCGCGGCGAGCGCCGCGATCTCCGGCGCCGCCACCTTCACGAAGATCTGCCGCTCGAACGTCTCGTCGTCCCAGGCCGCGGGACCCAGCGTGCCCTTCGCGCTCCCCCGCTCGACCACGTACCGGTGGGCGTAACGGGCGTAGCAGTACGAGCAGCCGAACTCGCAGCCGACGTACGGGTTCAGGGACCAGAAATCCATCCCCGTCTGCCGCGGCGAGTTCAGGACCGATTTGATGGGCAGCTCGATGAACTGCGCCCCGCGCTGCCGCTCATCGAGCACGACCCACGGAGAAGCGGGCACCGGCGCACCGCCGCGCAGCCGCACCGAGTCCGCAGTACTGTGCGCCGGTGCGCCGGTGCGTCCCTGCGCGTCTGTGCGTCTGCGCGTCTGCGCGTCTGTCTTCACCCGCACCTCCCCCACCCGCACGCCGGGCAGTACGCGCACCCGGAGGCAGCCACCATCCCAGAGCCGCAGTCAGGGCACGGGGACGCCTGCGACACCCCGCTTTGTGGTTTTGCAACCTCAATTGCGACAAGCTGTTCCATGCACGGCCTCGAATCAGCTTCGGTGTTTCTTCGGGTGCTGGAGGCCAATATACGCTCCCGGTGGGACGGCGCAAGGGTGCATAGCCGAGGCTTCCTGGGGTGGCTATTTTGGGCGGGCCAACCGACCGAAGTTCATTTCCAGGAGGAACGCCGTGCCGTTCAGCCTGTTGCCACGCGAAGAAGAGTTCTTCGACCTCTTCGTCGAGGTCGCTCTTCGTAGCCACGAGGCCGCCGGTCACCTGGTCGGCCTCTTCGGCGACCCGGAGAAGGCTCCCTACCACGCCGACCAGATCAAGCGGCTCGAGCACGAGTGCGACCAGATCACCCACGAGGTCGTGAACCGGCTCGACCGCACTTTCATCACCCCCATCGACCGAGAAGACATCTACAAGCTGGCCGGCGACCTCGACGACGTCATCGACGTCATCGACGGAGTCTCCCGCCGCGCGGAGATCTTCCGGGTGGGGCCGGCGCCCGAGGGGGTGAAGCAGCTCACCGCCGTCATCGAGCGTGCCGTGGGCGCGCTGGCGCGCGGCGTGAAGCAGCTCAAGAAGCGCGACGGGGTGATGGAGTCCTGCATCGAGGCGAAGCAGCTCGAGGAGGAGGCCGACTCCATCTACCACGCCTCGCTCGGCCGGTTGTTCGACGAGGAGAAGAATGCCATCGAGCTGATCAAGTGGAAGGAGATCTACGACAACCTCGAGCGCTGCGTGGACCAGGCGGAAGACGTCGCCAACGTGCTCGAGAGCATCACGATCAAGCACGGCTAGCCCGTGAACACCGTCACCTTCGTCCTGGCGATCGTCGTCGTCGCCTTCATCTTCGATTTCATCAATGGTTTCCACGACTCGGCGAACTCGATCGCCACCGTCGTCTCGACGCGCGTGCTGTCCCCGGGCTGGGCGGTGGTCTGGGCCGCGTTCTTCAACTTCGTCGCCGCGTTCGGGTTCGGGACGGCGGTGGCGAAGACGATGGGCAAGGGGCTCATCGACATCAATCTTGTGGATCCCCAGGTGATCCTGGCCGGCTTGGTCGGCGCGATCGCGTGGGACTTGATCACGTGGTACTACGGCATCCCATCCTCGTCGTCCCACGCGCTGATGGGCGGCTACGCCGGGGCAGCCATCGCCAAGGCAGGCATCGGCGCGCTGATCCCGGGGGGTTGGCTCAAGCCGATCCTGTTCATCTTCCTCTCGCCGATGATGGGCTTCACGCTCGGCCTGCTCATGATGGTGATCGTGGGCTGGAGCTTCCGCCGCGCGCATCCACACAACATTGACGGGTGGTTCCGTCGCCTCCAGCTCTTCTCAGCCGCCGCGTACAGCCTGGGCCACGGCACCAACGACGCGCAGAAGACCATGGGCATCGTGGTCGGTCTCCTGTTCTCCGCGCAGGCGGTCTTCGCGAACCACCAGTGGCGCTTCCTGCACATCACGACCGTGGACACCATCCCACTGTGGGTGATCCTCTGGGCGCACGCGGCGATAGCGCTCGGCACGCTCGCGGGCGGATGGCGCATCGTGCGGACGATGGGCCAGCGCATAACCAAGCTGAGACCCTACGGCGGGTTCTGTGCCGAGTCGGCCGGCGCGATCTCTCTGTTCATCGCGTCGCACTTCGGCATCCCGGTCTCTACGACCCACACGATCACCGGCGCGATCAGCGGCGTAGGCGCGACGGAGCGCTTCTCAGCGGTGCGCTGGGGTGTGGCCGGACGGATCGTGTGGGCCTGGATCCTCACCATCCCGGCCGCGGCGGTGATCGCGGCGGTGAGTTACCTGATCGTGCACGCCGTCATGTAGCGACGGCGGGGAGGCGGTGATGGCGAAGCTGACCGAGTCGGAGATCGAAGCGGGCCTGCGCGGCCTCTCAGGCTGGACGCGTCGGGGCGACGAGATCAGGAAGAGCTACACCTTCAAGGCGTTCGCGGAGGGGGTCCGCTTCGTGGACCGCGTCGCGGTGCTGGCGGACGCGGCCGACCATCACCCCGACATCGATATCCGCTGGACCACCGTGACGATGGCGCTGTCAACTCACAGTGCCGGGGGACTCACCCGGAAGGACTTCGACCTCGCGGCGCAGATCGACGTGGCGCTGACCTAGGCGGCCCCCGCTCCGCCCTCCAGAGGCTGGGCGCGGTGCAGGTTCACCATCCTGGTCTCGCCCTGATACGTGGCCGAGGGCGCGTCCGCCAGCGCCGTCAGCTTCCTCAGATCCGCTCCTATCCGGTTCGCCATCTCGAGGATCGTCTCCACGCCGGCTTTGTCCTCGGCCGACAGCCCTACGGCCGTCATCTTCAGCAGTCCGGCCTGCCCCACGATCGCGGCGAGCGCGTTGTTCACCTCATGGCGGATCGTGACCGCCACCTCGCCGATCGCCGCCAGACGCTCGGCCTTGATCAGTCGGTGGTAGTAGTCGTGGAGCTGCTGCGAGAGCCAGCCCACCGCGATCGCCAGCGCTCCGTAGGAGATGTAGATAGGCAGCAGAACGCTGGAGTTCACCGGCATGAGGTTGAGCTGAAGGACGAGCTGCACGGCGAGGTACAGCAGCGTGCCCGCCACCAGGCCCGCCAGCGAGCCGAGCATGCCGTAGTGCAGCGAGAGGATGAACGCCGGCGCCAG
>JAUYOW010000133.1 GCA_030697825.1 Gemmatimonadales bacterium
CACACTTGGGGACCGAACCGGGAGCGCGGGATCAACCGGACCACCGACGGCGGTCAGACCTGGGCCCTGTTCAATTCCGAAAGTGACCGGGCCGGGTTCGTGGACCTCGCGCTCGACCCGTCCTATCCCGACCATCTCATCGCCGCGTCGTGGGAGCGGGTGCGCGGCCCGTACTTCCTGCGTAGCGGTGGGCCGGGCTCGGCGCTGTGGAGCTCGACCGACGGCGGCGCCACCTGGACCAGGGTCACGGACAGCGGCCTTCCCACCACCACGCTGGGCCGCATCGGCGTGGCGTTCGCGCCGAGCGACCCGCAGGTGGTGTACGCGATAATCGAGGCCGACAGCAACCCCAACCCCGAGTCGCTGCGGCGCGGTTTCGTGCCTGATTCGACCCGACGCCAGAGGCTCCAGTCAGGTCTCTTCCGGTCGAACACCGGCGGCCAGACGTGGAGCCGGATCAACTCGGAGAACAACCGGCCGTTCTACTACTCCAATGTGCGCGTGGACCCGCGCAATCCAGAGCGGGTGTACTGGGCTTCGACGCAGCTGCGCTACTCGAATGACGGCGGCCGCACCCTGCGGCGGGTGGGGCAGGGGATCCACGTGGACTACCACGCCATGTGGATCAACCCCGGCGACCCCGACCACTACATCGTGGGGCAGGACGGCGGCATCGCCCAGACATTCGATCGCGGGCGCACTTACGACGCCATCCTCCAGATCCCGGTAGGTCAGTTCTACGCCGTCGGCGTGGACATGCAGAAGCCGTTCTGGGTGTGCGGCGGCCTCCAGGACAACGGTACCTGGTGCGGGCCGAGCCGGACGCCGACCGGTGGGATCACCAACGCCAACTGGATCAACGTGGGTGGCGGTGACGGCTTCTACTCCGCCATCGACCCGACGGACCCGGACATCGTCTACTCGGAGTCGCAGGGCGGGAACATCCAGCGGCGCAACCTGCGCACCTGGGAGTCGCGGGGCATCCGTCCCGGCGGCGGCGGTGGTGGCGGCGGTGGTGGCGGTTTCGGCGGCGGCAATCGTCCGCTCGAAGACTCGATCATCATCGCCCGCGGCGACACCACGGTCCCGGCGACGCCCACGCAGCAACGGGTGATAGACTCGCTGCGCGTGCGCATCGCACGGGACACCGCGTGGGCGATGCGGAACCGCTTCAACTGGTCCACGCCGTTCTTCCTCTCGCGTCACAACCCCAGCACGGTGTATCTCGGCGGGCACCGGGTGTGGAAGTCGGTGAGCCGCGGTGACGCCTGGGTGCCGATCAGCGACGACCTCTCGACCCGCGACACGATGCGCATCCGGACGTCGATGGTCGCCACCGGCGGCGTCACGCGTGACGCGACCGGCGCCGAGACCCACGGCACGCTCACTACGCTGGCCGAGTCGCCGATCCGGCCGGGCATCCTCTGGGCCGGTGCCGATGACGGGAACGTCTGGCTCACCAGGAACGACGGAACGACCTGGGAGAACCTCACGACCCGCTTCGCCGGCGTGCCGCCAAAGACGTGGGTGAGCCGCGTGGAGGCGTCTCCATTCGACAGCGCCACGGCGTACGTCACCTTCGACGGGCATCGCGACGACAACTTCCGGCCCTACGTCTTCGTGACCACCGATTTCGGCCGGACGTTCCGGAGCATCGGCGCCAACCTGCCGCAGGGCGAGTACGTGCATGTGGTCCGGGAGCACCCCCGGCGGCGCGGCATGCTGTTCGTGGGCACCGAGCTGGCGGCATACGTCTCGACCGACGCCGGCGAGGCTTGGAGCCGCCTCATGACCGGGATGCCCCCGGTGCCGGTGCACGACCTGGTGATCCACCCGCGCGACCGGGTTCTGGTGGCCGCCACGCATGGGCGGAGCATCTACACGATGGACATCGGGCCGCTCGAGGGATTGACGGACAGCATCCTGGGGGCGCCGTCACACGTCTTCGCCGTGGAGCCGGCGCTGCTCTACGCGCCGCGTACCGGCGGCGGTGGCGTGGGCTCGGTGGGCCACAGGGTGTTCGCGGCGCAGAACCCGCCCTTCGGCGCGCGCATCGGGTTCCGGGTCGAAGGTCCGCCGCGGCCCGTGGCCCCCGACACTGGGATAGCGGCCGCGGGGGTGGCCGGAGGCGCAGCCCCGGGTGATGCGGAAGAGGGCGGCGGAGCAGGTCCGGGCGGCGGCGCTGGCGGCCCTGGCGGCGCCGGCGGGCCGGGCGGGGCGTTCGGCGGCGGGCGGGCGCCGCGGGCCGACGACATCGTTTTCGTGATCACCGGTGCGGCCGGAG
>JAUYOW010000134.1 GCA_030697825.1 Gemmatimonadales bacterium
TGGAGCGCGATCTCGCGCCCGGTCTCGTCCATCAGGGCGATCGTCAGAAGCGGCGCGAGCCGGAACTCAAAGAGGTGGGCCTCGTCCCAGAAGCCCGGGGCGTCGAGCCAGGCGGGGACCGGCGGCGCCCAGACCAGTCCCTCCCCCGCCGACAGGAACCACTTGTCAGCGCGGGCGAGCAGGTCGAGCGTGTCGGTCATTGGCGGGCGGACGGGCGGACGGACGTACGGGCGGACGGAAGCGCAGCGCGCGCGGCGGTCACAGGGGAGCCCTCAATCGCGAGAGCCCGGCCTGGGCCGAGTCGCGCACCGCAGTCCATGGCGGATCGGCGTAGCGCAGGAGGTCGTAGGCGCGCCGGAAGTACCGGATGGCGCGCTGCCTTTCGCCTCTCGCTTCGCGGATGCGCCCGTGGAGCAACCACGCCGGGCCGCGTATGACCTGGTCGGCGGAGGCGGCGAGGAAGTCCTGGGCCTCCAGGAGCGCGAGCGCGCCGGCGGTGTCGGCTGCCGCGAGCCGCAGGTGGGCCAGACGGTACCGGGGGATCCATGCCGAGTACAACAGCGTGAAGGGCGCGCGCGCCGGATCGAGATGCGCCAGTGCCGCCTCGTATGCGGCCACCGCCGCGGCCGTGTCCGCCGCCGCCTCCGCGATGCGGCCGACGAGCGCAGAGTGCATTCCGGCGACGGCCGGCGGCGCGCGGCGCGCCATCGCTTCGAGCTCCGAGAGCCGCGTGAGGGCACGGGCTGAGTCGCCGGTTTCGACCTCCACCGATCCCGCCAGCCAGAGGTCCATCGCTCGCTCTTCTCGATCCGGCCACCGGGCGGCCCCGCGCGCGGCCGCCGCGTGCAACGCCTCCGCGCGTGAGCCATACCCCACCAGGAATGCAATCGCCGGCCACCGCGCCAGCTCAGCGTCGTCGCGCAGCGCGGCCCGAAGGTCATCGAGCCGGCGTGCCGCATCGTTCCAGCGGCCCTGCGCGAGCAACGTCGCCACGAGGAACCTCGCGCCCTCGCTGCGCACCCGCACCGCGCGGCCGCGCTGGGTCATCTCATCTAGCGCGGTTTGCGCGCTGATGAGGTCGGCGCGGTCGCGCCACGTCTGCACGCCCGCCAGCGCACTCAACTCCAGGACCTGGTCGTCCATCTCGCCCAGTCGGCGGCGAATCGCCGGAAGACCCTTCAACGATCCGAAGAGGACATCCCGCGCAAGCTGGATGGTCCTTCCGACAGTCGAAGTGGAGTCCTGCGCGAGGTAGCGGGTTATGTAGTCCTCCGCCTTGTCCTCGTCGCCGAGCCAGAGGTTGAGGCCGATGAGGTGCATGAACGCAGGCGCCGCGCCGGGCCACAGGGATAGCGCGCGGTCGAAGGCGGCCACCGCCGAGTCAGGCGGCAGCCCCGCCAGGGCGCCGAAGTGGTAACGCACCTCGCCGAGCGCGAACCAGCCATCGAGGAAAGTCGAGTCCTCCTCCACCAGGCGCCTGAGCTGCGCCTCGGCCTCGCCGACGTTGCCGCTGTCGAAGAGCGTCAGGTACGCCGTGAGAAGTTTCGCCTCGCGCGGGCCGACGCGGTCCACGACGCCGCGCACCGCTAGCAGCGCCTCGCGGATGCGGTCCTCGGTGGGCTCCTGCTGAAGGACCGCCAGGAACCGCTTGTAGCTCGCCAGCGCGTAGTTCGAGTCGAGCTCGATGACGCTATCATAGCCGGCGACCGCAGCCGCGTAGTCGGCGCGGCGGAAGGCGTCCTCGGCGGTTCTCCACGCCCGGACGGCGTCGAGTGAGATGGGCGCGCGCACGGTCCCGGTCGCGAGGCCGAGGTCGTGCCCCGCGCGGCCGCCCGCGAGACGCAGCACCACCGAGTCGGCTGCCGCGAGGCCCAGCTCCGCTACCGTGAAGCGGCCCAGTTCCTCGGGCTGGCCAGTCTCCACGTTGACCACGCTCACCTGCAGCTCGAACCCCGCGCCGGCCCGCCGGATGTATCCGTGCAGGATCCACGACGCGCCGGCCTTTCGCGCCTTGGCGCGGACCTCCGGGGACGCCGGGTCGCCAACGGCCGGTGAGAAGACTCGCGAATCGGCGACGAGCATCGGGCTGAAGCCGGGGAACAGGAGCATGTCCAGAAGCGAACTCGCCGCGGCCGTGTCGCCACCGAAGCGCATAACGGCGATCGTCCGCGACGCAGCGGCACCGATCGGCACCTGTCGCCGCGCCGCCTGGAACGGCGACAGCGCACCCAGGCGGATCGCCGCGGCCACCACGACGCCCGCCCCCGCGACGTACCACCACACCCGCCGCCGCCCCGCCACCCGACGCGCGCCCGGGGTGACGAACGGCTCGAGCGCGGTGAGCAGCGCCTCAACGCTCGGCCAACGGTCCTCGCGCCGCGGCGCCGCGGCCCGCGCCACCACGTCCACCAGAGCGCTCGGCAGATCGGGACGGGTGCGCTGCGCCGACCGCCGCACCGACGCCGACGAGATCGGCCACTCCCCACCCTCGAACGCTTCGAGCCGCTTCCCCGTCAGCATCTCGAAGAGCACGACTCCCAACGCGTACACGTCCGCCCGCCCGTCCACGTCGGAGGCGCCGGCGGCTTGCTCCGGCGCCATGTACCCCGGCGTCCCGATCGCCATCCCCGTCATCGTCATCCGCTCGGCGGCGGCCGCGCGCGCAATGCCGAAGTCGGTGACCAGCGCCCGGCCCGCCTCCTTCTCCAGCATGATGTTCTGCGGCTTCACGTCCCGGTGCACCACGCCCTGCCGATGCGCGTACGCGAGCGCGCTCCCCACCTCGCGTGCGATGCGCAGCGCTTCGGACACCGGCAGCGAACCCTCCTTCGCGATGCGCTCGGCGAGCGACCCGCCTTCGACGTACGCCATGGCGAAGTACGGCGTGGCCATGTCGCCGCCCGCACCGTAGACCGGAACGATGTTGGGATGGGAGAGGCGCGCGGCCGTCTCGGCCTCGCGCCGGAAACGCTCCACGCTGGCGGGACGCAGCGCATCGAGGGACGGCAACACCTTGAGCGCGGCAAGGCGGCCCAGCTTGCGGTCGCGGCCGAGGAACACCCAGCCCATCCCGCCCCGGCCCAGCTCGCCCACCACCTCGTACTCGCCGAGGGCCGCCTCCGCCAAGCGCGCACGCACGGCCTCGCGCGCCTCGAACTCGCCGTCGCCGGCGGTCGAGGTCGCGACCGGCGTCCCGCACGACGGGCACTTCCCCTCCCACGGCGTGAGCCGCGAGCCGCATTGGGTGCAGTTGTTGTCGGTCATGAGCCTAGAGATCTACGTCACGAACGCTGGTGCAGCCAGTCGCGATCCTAGGGAACGAAGATGCGGCGTACAACGTGATGGCCGGCCTCGGCG